>JAUNIK010000266.1 GCA_030523505.1 Prevotellaceae bacterium
GAATCCTACTTCGAAACCTGCATCCTTTGCTTCATGAGTATGAACGATGTAGAAGTTTTGGTTTAACTCTGTAAAATTCGAAGTTATATCCCAGTCTCAGCTGCTTCTGAGGGTGTGGGAAACTTCAGTTTATTACAATATGAAGAATGGAAATCCTTGAAATTAACACAATTATTTAACACATTTAACTATCATTCCTCTATTTCTTGTTAAAACACTAAAAGAAGAGTGTTAAATATTGAAGATATGGTAACTACATAAAGATTTTTTAATTATTTTTGTCAAATCAAATAGAGACACATTACTTTATATGGGACATACCAAACAATCAGGCTATACCTTTTATATTCTGCCCTTGCTAACGACATTGGCACTGTGGCTGTTTTTTGGATTCTATTATCCGCACCACCTTCATTACCAGGAGCAGTTTCAGCTGTTTCTCCTGGACAGCGAATATGCGTGGGAAGTGATAAGCTGGCCTGGTGGTCTGGCCGACTATATCGGACGATTCCTGACTCAGTTCTTTTTGTTTGCCAAGATAGGTGCTGCCTTGCTTGCCGTTCTGATTGCTTCGGTGCAGATGATGACGGCTCGACAGCTCGGCAAGGGATGGTTGTCGTGCCTGGGTGTCCTTCCTCCGCTTCTGGCTGTGAGGCTGCTCTGTGACGAGAATGCCCTTGTGGGTGGCATTGTTGCCATCCTGATGGCTCAGTTGTCGGCATGGTGCATCTCAGCCATTGGCAATGCAAGACTCCGACGAGCGATTGCGGTAGTATGCACTCCCCTATTCTATTGGGCAATAGGACCACTCGGCATAGTGGCTGTAGTCCTGATAGCAATCGATGAACTGACAAAGGATCCAGGAGTGACGAAAGGTGCAATAAGCTTTATCATAATGTTGTTGGCATTGTCATTGGCACTGCCTGCTCTGCTCGAATCGTTTGTGGCAGTCGAGCCTCAATATATGTATTCGGGCATTCATTATATGCGATCGCATGGAGCTGATACCAGCAGCCTATGGTATGTGGGGCTATCGGTAGCCATCTTGCCTATCTTTGCGTTGGCATGGAAAAAAGGGATATCGCCTGTCTCTCCGTGGAAGACGCTCATACTCTCGCTTGTGCTTGCTGTGGGCGGAATCTTTACCTTGGTCAAGCCTGCTGTGAATATGAAAGCTGAGCATGTAATGGCCTACGACTTCATGGCACGAATGCAGCAATGGAACCGCATACAGCAGACAGCCATCAGCACTCCACCCAACAACGCTCTCAGCACCACAGTACTCAACCTCGCCTTAGTAAAAAGTGGACGCTTGGGCAAAAAGATGTTCGAATATCAGCAAAAAGGAACAATAGGTCTGCTTCCTCCGTTCGAAAGCGATGCCATGAGTCCATTAGCAACATCTGAGGCTTATTATCAAATTGGCATGATCAATACCGCTCAACGCTTTACCTTCGAAGCGCAAGAGGCCATACTCGACTATCAGAAGAGTGCCCGATGCTACAAGAGACTAGCTGAGACCAACTTGATCAATGGCAACTACCCTGTAGCCCGCAAGTACCTTGTCACATTGCAAAAGACATTGTTCTATAGCGATTGGGCTGACCAGACTCTCAGTTTATTGGGCAATGAAGAGGCTATAGACAATCACCCCGAATATGGTCTGCTTCGCCGCAACTGCATCAGCTACGACAGTTTCTACAATGAGAACGACTACATTGGGATGCTCCAGCAACTTTATCTTTCGAACAGGAGCAACCGCCTCGGTTTCGAATATCTTCTGGCAGCGTGTTTGCTCAAGAAAGATCTTGACATGTTTGTCAATGTTTGGGGTATGAACGATGCCATCACCTATGAAGCCATGCCGACATATTTTCAGCAGGCTCTCGCCCTCTGGTGGTCGATCAACAAAAGCAACTCAGAACAGACTCCTCCTGGGGTAGGTCAAGACATCACGATTGGACTGATGAACTTCGTGAGAGACGCTCAGAAGCATCAGAACAATAGCGAGTGGATGAAGAAACATTATGGCACGACCTACTGGTATTACTACTTGACCAACTAAGTTCTTTTGCGCGTTCTCGTCTCAGCATCAATCGAATACGCGACTGAACTCATCAACACTGATCCTCACTGGTTCAACCATAAACTCCGGACGGTTATAGCTTTTCAGCAGGAAGGTGTTGTACTCAGGATCGGCCTGTGGCAGGAGAAAAGCCTTTGCTGCCTTTCCGTCCTTGAAATATGTGAAATAGACACGGCTGTAGTTACCGTCATAACGACGACTGGCACACATGATCCAACGTCCATTGCTCGACCATGAAGGATAGCTCTCGGAAAAACCGTCGCTGTTCACGCCCTGAATGTCGATGTCTTCCGATGCCTCATCGTCGAGCCCTATGCACTCGATGTCGGCTTCGCTGTGTCGGCTATGGAAACATCCATAATGTCCCTGGGCAAACAGCAGATAATGGCCGTCGGGGCTGATGCGAGGCAAAGTGGCACTCTTGTCGAGCGAAGCTGCATCATACACCAGTTCCTCCTCGCCGAACCTTAGACCTTCGGCATCGAACGGCTTGCGGTAGAGGTTATACTGTACCTTGGGATATGTGGTACGGATATCCTTGTCGCGCATCTCTTCAGGCAAGGGCACCGACTTGCAGTAATATAGGTATCGGCCATCGGGCGACCATGTCGGATAGACCTCCAGGAGCTCAGGATCGTTGCCTACCACAATCACCGAGTCTTTCTCGATGTCATAGAGTATCATGTCGCTCTCAAGGTCATAGACCTCAATCTTGTTGGTATTGGCAGTATGGAATGCCTGACGAGTCAGGTTGGTCGAGAAAGCGATCAGCTTTTCAGTGGGATGCCATGAAGGATAGACACCCGAAGAGATGGTATAGTCGCGCTTAAGATTGACCTTCGACACCTTGCCATCGTTGACCAGTACCGTTCCGCTGTTTGACAGACGCACGTGGAAGAGCATGTTGTCAGTCTTGTAGTTCTGATAGCTGTGGCAATTGATACACTGGCCTTTCTCACGATTGTTGCAGGTGATGGCATTGTTGAAGATCTCGTTCTCGTCGAAGTTGGTGACATTTCGCTGGGCAATCGACATATAGCTCCATGCCACATAGGTAGGTTCGATGAGTCGATAAGAGATATAACCGTCGATAGGTTCGGCTGCCACATGCACTTCAAACGGACTGAACGCAAGCCATTGCCCTTGCTTTTCGCCCCAAACCTCCACCATGATAGATTTTCCCTTCGCGCCTTCAAGCATCTCGCGCCATTCGTCGTCGGCAATCAGCACCTTGACACCCTTGCCATAGGTCTGCTGCTTGCCATCGGGAGTCGTGAACCGAGCCACACATGCACTATACTCAGCCGCTGGAAGCATGAAATTGAGAGGAGCTATATTATATGGAATGGTGACATCGCAATAGTCAGGATAGATGGCTGGCAGACTATCAGTCTTCTTGCTTTCAGACGGTACATCGGGATGACTTACACACGACGACAACATAAGCAAGGCAACAGCCAATATCTGACAACAGGAGAGGATGATTCTTTTCATAAAGTGCTTAATTGATAAAAAAAACTTTGTTAGCGATATTAATATACTCTTCTGCTGAAAATGTTATAATACCAATAGGTATCGCCAAAATTTTGGCGCATTTTCTCGGCAATAGCTTCTCGGTCCAATCCCGACTTTGCATAGTTTTCGAGAGAAGCCCAGAATTGCTTATATCGTTCATAAAGGGTTTCACTGACAGGTATTATCACCCTTTTATTTTCTGGAGCCTTGTCCATATACATTATATATGCCTCGGCAACAGGTATGGGGAAATCCTCGCCCATGTGCGTCTTGACGAACTTTCGGAACGAAGCCCAGAAACGCTTTGAATCCCTTCGCATCATAGAAAAAAACAATGCCTGCTCGGATGCCAACTTACTATCCGAATCATACCAAAGACTGATGCTGGTGACTATATATCCATCGCTGCTCTCCACACCTGTTATCTCATCCGGATAGGAGTCATGCAGTTCTATTATCTTTTCGGACACCTTTTCTGGTTGCCAGTCTTTGTAGAATGGATGACGATGGAGCTGCTCAATATAGCGATTAGCAAGATTATCCTCGCCATTGGCATGGGCACAGCGTGCAAGCATCTTGAGATAGGCGGGAGAGAAACCAGCCTGTACAGCACATTCAAAACTAAGTCGGAATGCCTCGTTGAGCATACCATAGTTGTAATATGTCACGGGTGCCGCTATTTCAAGGAAACTGACATGAACAGAATCCGGATCGTATTTGTTGTAAGCCTCATTACCCATCGGGAAAGAACGTTCGAGCAAAGTGCCTTCGTGCATAAGAGCTACATTCTTGAGCATGATCAT
>JAUNIK010000267.1 GCA_030523505.1 Prevotellaceae bacterium
AGAACTTGAAGACAAAGCCACGAGTGCTCATCATCACCAACGATCCTGACCAGCCAAAGGTCATTGTGGATGTAGATATTGAATAAGCCTTACCCCGTGGAGTGGAGCAATTATCAAAGTGACGATAAGACAGATGAAGATAGAAATCGATGAGGGTTCAGGATTCTGCTTCGGTGTGACGACAGCCATCAAGAAAGCAGAGGAGGAACTGTAAAAGGTGCCACGCTGTACTGTTTGGGCGATATTGTTCACAACAGTATGGAGGTGGAGCGCCTTACAGAACAAGGTCTTGTGACCATCGGTCATGAGGAGATGGCTGATTTGCGCGACACCAAGGTGCTGCTCCGTGCTCATGGTGAACCGCCACAGACATATGAGTTGGCAGAAGCAAACAATATCGACATCATTGATGCCACCTGCCCTGTGGTGCTGGCTCTGCAAAGGAGAATAAAGAAGCAGTTTGATGCCAATCCTGATGCGCAGATAGTGATATTCGGAAAGAAAGGTCATGCGGAGGTGTTGGGACTTGTTGGGCAGACCAACCAGAAGGCTATCGTGATAGAGAAATTCGATGAGGTGGACAAGCTCGACTTCACTCGTGACATCTACCTCTATTCCCAGACCACAAAGTCGCTGGATGAGTTCCATCGTATCATCGACTACTGCCAGCAGCACATCTCGCCACAGGCTTCGTTCAAGAGTTTCGATACCATCTGCCGTCAGGTTGCCAACCGTATCGACAACATCCGTGCCTTTGCCAGTCAGCATGATCTGGTGCTGTTTGTCTCGGGCAAGAAATCATCCAACGGCAAGGTTCTGTATAACCAGTGCCTTTCGGTAAATGCCAACTGCCATCATATAGAGCGTGCCTCGGAAATAGACATGGCATGGCTCGATGGAGTAGAGACAGTGGGAATCTGTGGTGCTACCAGTACTCCGAAATGGCTTATGGAGGAATGTCGCCAGAAGATAGAAAGTATTTGAAATAAAACCCTTTGATAAAATATGAATAAGATCACAATCGCAATAGATGGTCACTCTTCGTGCGGAAAGAGTACAATGGCCAAAGCATTGGCAAAGCAGTTAGGTTATGTTTATGTTGATACAGGTGCAATGTACCGTTGTGTCACCCTCTACGCACTGCGCAACAACTGTTTCAACGATGATGAATCGGTGAACACAGAAAAGTTGCAGGCAGAGATGGACAGCATACATATCAGTTTCCAGTTCAACCCAGAGACCGGCAAGGCCGATGCATATCTTAACGGTGAGAATGTAGAGAATGAAATCCGATTGATGGAAGTGTCGAACTATGTCAGTCCTATCGCTGCCATACCGTTTGTACGTGAGGCTATGGTAGCTCAGCAGCGTCGTATGGGCGAGGACAAGGGCATCGTGATGGACGGCCGTGATATCGGTACTACCGTATTCCCTAATGCCGAACTGAAAATCTTCGTTACAGCATCAGCCGAGATCCGTGCCGAGCGCCGTTATAAGGAACTCATTGCCAAAGGCGAGGATGCAAACTACGATGAAATCCTGAAAAATGTTCAGGAGCGCGATTATATCGACTCTCATCGTGAGGTGTCGCCACTTCGCATGGCCGATGATGCTCTTCTTCTTGATAACAGCAATATGACCATAGAAGAGCAGAATGAATGGTTGAAGGAGAAAGTGGCTGAGAGAGTGAATTACAAACTGTAAGCCAGGTTTATCATCAGTGAACTGCTGCCTACATGGTATTTGCCCCAGGCGAGGTTCACCTTTATTCGTTCGAGGTTCAATCCGGCACCTATGGACAGTCCTGCGCCATGTGAACTCTCGCTGTCGCCTGTACCTATCGACATCTCCGATGCTCTGCGGTAATTATCTCCGCATCGCAGCGATATGCTTTCGTTGAGTATCAGGTCGGCACAGAGGACAAGGTGGTTGTTGAACTTCTGTTTCAAATGATTCAATCCTACGAGGGTGGCATGCAGACGGAGTGGGGTGTGTATCAGTCGCTTGCTCACTCCCAACTGTATGTCGATAGGCATCGCCTCATAGTCGTCCTCGAAGGCTTTTATCTGTCCACCGAGGTTTTTCACAGTAGCAGATACCGACCACTCCGAGTCAGCATTGTACCAGTTGGCACCGAGGTCAACACCGACACCCATGGAATTGTACTGGCCAATATACGATGTGATGAACTTCGCTGCGATACCCGCTGAAATCTGGTCGGTGAGAAGATATGAGAAATATCCGGCAAGAGCGATGTCTTTTGCACTGAAATCACCCGTGAGAACACCCTCGCTCGTAGTCTCCTTCATCTTTCCATAATCCATAAACTGTCCTGTAACAGCCACCGAACCACGGTCTAACACACCGAAGTTATACGAGGCGCTCAATGTGTTGGCACCTTGCATATAGTTCATATAGTTCAAGCCGATGGTCTTGTCGGATGCATTGCAGAGAAGAGCCGGATTGGAGAATATCAGTGACACGTCGTTTTCCACAACACTGATGTTATCTCCTCCCAAAGCGGCAGCATGAGCGCTCACCGGAATACGGAGGAAATTATATTCTGTCTGACTCTCCTGTGCCATCGAAATAGCCGAGGATAGCAAGGCGATAAGTGCAAAAACGACTTTTTTCATCTAATATTTTCTAATTTATCGGCAAAGATACGCATTTTTTCAAAAACAAGTGTTACTTTTGTGAAAGAATTGCGCAACTCACGCTATACATATTTATATTTATTATAATATATAACGTATGAGTTGCCTGAAAATTGTGTCACCAGGCAAAAAAGTTGTGGAGAAGAAAAAGACAGACATAGCCAATCTTGAACTCCTGCGCCGTGAGATGTTCCTCACAGCGTTGGTGCTTGTGCTGTCGTTTGTCTATGCGGCGCTCAACTGGGACTCGTCAATCTCTGAGGAAGACTATGACAAGATGATTGAGGATGCCATAGAGAATATCGACTTCAGCAAACTGAAAAAAAACAATGATATGGTGGCTGCAATCTCCGAGACCGACAATCCTCAGGAGGTCACTATGGTGAAGCCCGGCGAGACCGTTCTCGCTCCTCAGCAGGAGGCCACCTCAAGTGAACTGCTTGTGGGCGAGGGTGAGGGGGAGGTGCCCGAAGCAGTGGTGGAAGAGGTGAAGCCACAGATTCTTGATATCCCAGAGAACAAGAACCTGCCCGAAGGTTTCCATGTTGTTGAGGCTTTACCTGAATTTCCCGGTGGTGCCACAGCCTTTATGAAATGGCTTACTGCCAATCTCAAATACCCAACAGATGCTCAGAAAAGAAAGCTCGAAGGAAAGGTGGTGGTCAGTTTCATTATTGATATCGAAGGAAATGTCACCCATCTGAAAGTGGATAAATCGCCTAATGTGGTATTCACACAGGAAGTGATAAAGGTAATGAACAAAATGCCGAAGTGGCGACCAGGAATACAGAACGGGCAGTTCTGCTCGACAATGGTCTCTGTGCCGATTAATTTTGATTTGTAACAAAATGCTATATGAAGACAATCAGTGAAATCCAAACGCTCGTCAATGATTTCATCGCAAATCTGCCTTATGAGCGAAAACCTTATTCGTTGTATGAACCAGTAGAGTATGTTTTGTCTGCCGGTGGTAAGCGTATCCGCCCAGTGCTGATGCTCCTTGCTTACAACCTCTACAAGGATAACCCAGAGTCGATACTCATGACTGCCAGTGGTCTTGAGACCTATCACAACTACACCCTTCTCCATGATGACCTGATGGATAGAGCAGAAGTGCGCCGAGGTCGCGAGACGGTGCATGTGAAATGGGACGATAACACCGCTATACTCTCTGGTGACTCGATGCTTGTGCTTGCTTATGAGCGTATAGCACAGTGTGCCGATGACAAACTGCGTGATGTCCTCTCGTGCTTCACCGAGACAGCCCTCCAGATAGGCGAAGGTCAGCAGTATGACATGGAGTTTGAAGACCGTGACGATGTGCGCGAGGAAGAATATATTGAGATGATTCGCCTGAAGACATCCGTGCTTCTTGCCTGTGCCTTGAAGATTGGTGCTATCCTCGCTGGCGCTTCAAAGGAGGATCAGGAAAACCTATATCACTTCGGAGAGTGTATCGGTCTGGCATTCCAGTTGCAGGACGACTATCTTGATGTCTATGGCGATGAGAAAGTCTTTGGCAAAGCCATCGGCGGAGATATCTGCAACAACAAGAAGACTTTCATGCTCATCAATGCGATGTTGAAGGCAGAAGGCGATGACAAGGACGCCCTTGACAAATGGATTGCCATCAATGATTTCAACAATAAGGAGAAGATTGAGGCAGTGACAGCTTTGTACAACAAACTCGGCATCGACAAGCTCGCTCAGGCAAAAATGGAGGAATACTAT
>JAUNIK010000268.1 GCA_030523505.1 Prevotellaceae bacterium
AGCCATAGGCTCAAAGCCAGATTATTTTGATTTCCTTTTATATAGTTGTGCCTAATTGCTATCACTTCCTTTAACTTTTCACTGCCCTCCGAGCCTCTCGAAGAACACTATCACTTCTTCCCAGGTCTTGAACTCGTCAGAACCAAGAAGGATGCCTGTGCCCATGAAGTCGGGATGTTCCTTGGTGTCGATGATGTAATCACCTAACAACAGCGATGAACGGTTGCAGAAGATGGTCTTGCCCCACGCTGGCGATGAGAGATACTGCTCTACCCACGCCTGATCGGCTGCCATGAGTTGCGGTTCGTTGATGAGGGAGGGGGCTACGATATAAATATCGTAGAACTGGAGGAGCATCTCGTAGGCTTTCTGTAAGCACGACTTCGGTTTGCCGTAACTGTCCTTCATCGCGTTCATTGTGATATACACCACTGGGCGCTCACGACCTTCCTGCTTGTCGTCGATCTGGCGGATGAGCGGAATGAGGGCGTGATGTATAACTTTTTCAGTGAGGCGATGCTCTCCGTGGAAATGTATTGCCTGCGGATAGTGCTCACGGAAGATATCGAAGGTGTGAACCACAGGATCCTCGTCGCCAAAGAGTCCCCACACCCTACCCTTCTCCTCATCATCGAGGTCGAGGAAGTTATGGGTGGTCATCTCGCGATATTCCTTCACGAGGGCTTTTGTAACGATAAATTCCTGCACTCCGTCTTTTCTCGGATTCTGGAACACTTGCTTGCCCATCATATTGTGCTCAGCCATGGTGTCGCCCATGTTGAACGCTGGATTGACAAGGATACGGTCATAGCCACGGAGCATCTCGGTGTACATGCCACCCATGGAGGTGCCGATGATGAGATCGGGCTTGTGCTGGTGGCAGAGGGCGTGAAGAAGTTCCATTGTCTCGGCAGGCGAGATTGGGAGGTCTTCGGCAATGACATGGGCGTTCGGCAACAGAGTCTGAAGCACTTTGACAGTGTTGGTGGAGGCTGCGGAACCGAACCCGTGGACATACATGATAGTCTTATCGACCATCAGTTCGGGGTAGGTTTTGATATACTGATTATCCATTTTTTGCGCTATTTTCTACAAAGGTACGAATAAATTTCGATTGAATTGGGATATTTACCGCGTTTTTTCGTAACTTTGCACATAATATGCGCTTTGCGCACCCTTTTTTATGAAACTGACTGAAAAAATAAACCAAGATAGCAGCCGTCACTTCTCGTTTGAAGTTCTGCCACCGCTCAAAGGTAATGGCACGGAAGCATTGTTCTCGACAATCGAACGGTTGGGCGAGATGAACCCTCTTTATATCAACATCACGACGCATCACAGCGAGTATGTTTATAAGGAACTGGAGAATGGCACTTTCAGTCGCTCGTCGGTGCGCCGCCGTCCCGGTACGATAGCCATCGCGGCTGCCATACAGAACAGGTTCGATATTCCTGTGGTGCCTCACATCATCTGTAGCGGCATCACCAAGGATGCCATCGAATACGAGTTGCTCGACTTGCAGTTTCTTGGCATCGAGAACCTGTTACTATTGCGTGGTGACAAGGCGAAGGAGGACCGCTCGTTCACTCCTGTTCCGGGAGGCCACGAGCATACCACCGACCTGCAACGACAGGTGAACCGCTTCAACGAGGGATTCTTCCTCGACGGGAGCAGGATAAAGAAACCGGGGGCTCCGTTCTCTTACGGCGTGGCTTGCTATCCAGAGAAGCACGAGGAGGCTCCGAACATGGAGATGGACATGCAATACCTGAAGATGAAGCAGGATCTTGGGGCTGAATATGCTGTGACACAGCTGTTCTACGACAACGAGAAATATTTCGCCTTCGTGGAAGAGGCTCGCAAGCAGGGCATCACCATTCCTATCATACCGGGCATCAAACCGTTCGCAAAACTGTCACAGTTGACGGTCATCCCTCGCACGTTCCACTGCGACCTGCCACAGGAACTGGCAACAGAGGTTGTGAAATGCAAGACTGATGAGGATGCGAAGGCTCTGGGCATTGAATGGGGCAAGCATCAATGTGAGGAACTGTACAAGGCGGGAGTAAAGAACATACATTTCTACACCGTGTCGGCTGTTGACTCGGTAGTGGAACTGACAAAACAATTATTATAAATGAAATTCAGCGAAGTCATAGGACAAAGGGAAGCCATCGCCCGAATGAAGCAGATGGTGACCAACGGGAAGGTGCCACACGCGATGATGCTCTGTGGACCGGCAGGGTGCGGAAAACTCGCACTCGGTCTTGCCATGGCTTCATATCTGCTGGGCGAACGCGAGGAGGGCACGAGTGCACAGACGAGTGCCATGCTTGCTAAATTCCAGCATCCCGACCTGCATTTCGTCTATCCTGTAATCCGTCCGGCGGGTACTCCTTCGGAACGAAAGATCACAAGCGACGACTTCGCCCGTCAGTGGTCGGAACTGCTGCGCGAGACTCCATACTTCACCTTCGAGGAATGGCTCGAGCGCATGGAGGCAGCCAACCAGCAGGCACAGATATTTGCTGCCGAGGGCGATAATGTGACTCACAAACTGTCACTGAAATCGAGTCAGGGCGGGTATAAGGTCTGTCTGATATGGCTTCCGGAGCGTATGCATGCCGTGTTTGCCAACAAGATACTGAAACTGCTCGAGGAACCGCCACAGCAGACGGTGTTCATAATGGTGAGCGAGGAGCCACACATGCTTCTCGACACTATCCGCAGCCGTGTGCAGAGAATCGATATCCGCCGCATTGCCGACGAGGATATTGAGAATGCTCTCATGCAGCAAAGAGGTCTCGATAAGGAGATGGCTCACCGTGTGGCACGCATCGCCAGCGGAAACTGGCTGAAGGCAATGGAACATCTTGATGCCTCGAACGAGAACTTCCAGTTCCTGGATATGTTCAAGATGCTGATGCGACTGGCTTACGGACGCGACACCAAGGGTATAAAGAAATGGAGCGAGGCGGTGGCTGCCTTCGGACGTGAGAAACAGCGCCGAATGCTGAGATATTTCTCTATGCAGGTACGCGAGAACTTTATGACGAACTTCCAGCAACCGGAGATGGTGTACCAGACTACCGAGGAGGAGGCGTTCTCGAAGAACTTCGCACGATTCATCAACGAGGCTAATGTGGTGGAGATACAGGAACTCATCGACCATACCATCAGGGCTATCGGACAGAATGCCAACCCGAAGATGCAGTTCTTCAACTTCTCGCTGAATATGATTGTACTCCTATTAAAGAAATAAAAACGATATATGGATTTTAAAGATATGAAATTCCAACTTGCCAATGGTTGCGACCGTGGTCTCTGTCACAAAGGCTGCGGACGATCTGACCGACAGTTGAACACCTACGACTGGTTGGCTGATGTGCCGGGCAATGCGGAGACTACCGACCTCGCAGAGGTGCAATTCAAGAATACTCGCAAGGGATATTACCATAATGTCAACAACCTCGACCTGAAGAAGGGCGATATCGTGGCTGTGGAGGCAAACCCGGGACATGACATCGGTGTGGTGACACTCACCGGCAGACTGGTGACTCTCCAGATAAAGAAAGCCAACCTGAAATCGGCTGACGATATCAAGCGCATCTACCGTCTGGCGAAGGTGGTGGACATGGATAAATACAAGGAGGCGAAGAGCCGCGAGCATGCCACAATGATACAGAGTCGCCAGATTGCAAAAGACCTCGGTCTGCAGATGAAGATCGGTGATGTGGAGTATCAGGGCGACTGCAACAAGGCTATCTTCTACTATATCGCCGATGAGCGTGTGGACTTCCGCCAACTTATCAAGATTCTTGCCGACACCTTCCATGTGCGCATCGAGATGAAACAGATCGGTGCCCGTCAGGAGGCTGGCCGTATCGGTGGTACTGGTCCTTGCGGCCGTGAACTGTGTTGTGCCACATGGATGAAGAACTTTGTCAGTGTGAGCACCAATGCTGCTCGCTTCCAGGATATCTCGCTCAACCCACAGAAACTGGCGGGTATGTGTGCAAAACTGAAATGTTGCCTGAACTACGAGGTTGACGATTATGTGGAGGCTGGCCGTAAGTTGCCAAGCAAGGAGGTGCAGTTGCAGACTCTCGATGGCGACTATTTCTATTTCAAAGCCGACATATTGGCTGGGCTCATCACCTACTCTACCGACAAGCGTCTGGCAGCCAACCTCGAGACTATCACTGCCGAGCGTGCACGTGAGATTATCGAGATGAACAAGCGTGGCGAGAAACCAGAATCGCTGCAGCCTGACGGTTCTGAGGTAGATACCCGTCGTCCTATCGACTTGCTCGCCGACGGCGATATCAGTCGTTTCGACAAGAAGAAGAAAAAGAAGAAGAAGAACCGCCCTGAGCGCAAGCCTA
>JAUNIK010000269.1:0-2060 GCA_030523505.1 Prevotellaceae bacterium
CTGCGCATGACCGGTGCTGATGAGTTCAACCCATCAGACGAGAGAGACATGAAGATGATACGTTCGATGATGGAAGACAAACCAGCCTTCGAGACCAGTAATGTTTATTATGGCTTGCCAGATTACAAGAGCGTCAGCGACACCCTCTACATTCTGCCACTCCCATTGGGCGTTTACCTTGTGGAGGTGACAACGACAAAGAGTCAGGTGGCACCAGAACGCTGTCTGTTGCATGTCACCAACCTCCGTCTCATGGATATGGACATGCCGGGCGAGCAAGCACGACTCATAGTGGTGAATGCCACAACAGGAAAGCCTGTGTCGGGAGCAAAGATAAACCTGCAGTTCCGTGAGTGGAAGTCAGGCAAACTGCACGAGTCGGAAGAGACTCTCACAACAGAAAGCAACGGAGAGGTTACCTTTCATTCCACCTTCCGTCCATATCGCTACCGAGTGACAACGGCCGATGACAAGGCTATGGAATGGCATACCATCACCACCTCGTGGATCAAGCCGTTTGATGATGCCGACAAGACCACCAAGACCTGCAAGATTTACACCGATCGCGCTATCTACCGTCCGGGACAGGAGGTTAGTGTGGCTGTTGTGGCTTACAAGAATGCCATCTACGGTTCCGACAATTCCCCATTGCCAGGCGAGGAACTCAATATCGTGGTGCGCAACAACGATGGTTTTGAAGTAACAAAGAAACTCACTACCGATGAGTGGGGTGTGGCAAACATGACATTCCAGTTGCCTGACAATATGGGCCGCAACCCATATATCACCATCTTGGAAAAGAATACCAGAATATCAAAGCGTATCCGTGTAGAAGAATACAAGCGTCCGACATTCGTTGTCACCATCGATAAATATCAGGAATCGTACAAGGCTGGTGATACCATCACCGTGACCGGTCGTGCACAGACCTACGCCGGAGTGCCAGTACAGGGAGCAAAGGTGCAATACACCGCCAACGCCTCGATGGCACACTGGTGGTTGTTCTTCCACCGTGGCAGCGGTGTTGACACACAGATGCTTGCCAAGAGTGAGGCAACAACCAATGCCGATGGTACCTTCTTGATGCGTATCCCTGTGGAGAAACCAGCGTTCCAGGGACCACGAAGCCGTTGCTTCTATTCCATCGACATCAAGGCCGATGTCACATCACTCTCGGGCGAAACCCGTTCGGGAAGCACATCACTCCCATTGAGCGATACTCCGACAGCCCTCGTCATCGACGGACTGCCAGATAAGGTATGTCTTGAACAGTTGCCAGAGGTGACACTCCGACTGCTCAACAATGCCGGACAGCCGGTAGAGTCGGTTGTGGCTTACAGCATCGATGATGCAGAGCGCATTGAGGTGAAAGCCAACGAGAAGGTTGATGTGGCTTTCAACAATCTGAAGAAAGGCGAACACACACTCCACCTGTACTGCGAGGAGGATTCTGTGAAGCAGAAGTTTGTGCTGTTCTCGCTCGATGATAAAGCACCGGTCATTGACACCGATGACTGGTATGCCGATAATCTCGGAACCTATAACGAACCGGTTAGTTTCAAGGAAGGTGAACCGGTGAGAATGCAGATAGGAACCTCGCGCGACGACCAGACCATTTTCTATGCGATGGTAAGTGCGAAGGATGTTATTGAAGAAGGTTCGTTCGTGTTGAGCAATGCCAACATGAACCGTGACATATATTATAAGGAAGAGTGGGGCGATGGTATGGCTGTGCGCTACTCATGGGTGCGCGACGGAAAGTTGTACACTCATCTGGAACGACTCCACAAGCCAGAGAAGCAGACGCAGCTGAAGCTCGAATGGTCGACATTCCGCGATAAGCTCGTGCCAGGACAGAAGGAGCAGTGGACTCTCAATGTGAAGAACCCTGATGGCACTCCAGCCAAGGCTCACATGATTGCTACTATTTATGACAAGTCGCTCGATGCACTCGAGTCACACGACTATGCGATGTCAGTATCTCACTACACCTTCACTCCTACAATCTCCACTTCGCAACGAAATATCAACACTGCGATAAGCCTCTACGGAGAACAGAC
>JAUNIK010000269.1:2070-4384 GCA_030523505.1 Prevotellaceae bacterium
CCGCTCATCGAACCACAGTTGAACTTCTATCATTTTGATTTGCCTATATATTCACCATTCAACTATGGTGCTTATGATGAAGTCGTGGTGACAGGTTTCGGCGGTAAGGTGAAATCAGCAGCAAAGCCATTGATGATGAAGTCGATGGCAGCACGCAGTGCACCGGCTGACATGGTAGAATTGAGTCTGGATGCGGCAGAAGCCCCTGTTGGAAATTATGCAGCAGTGCCAGAAGAAGCTGAGGCAGACCTTGGTGATATCGCTGTAAGAGAGAATCTCAACGAGACAGCAGCATTCCTCCCAGAGCTCGTTACCGACAATGATGGTAATGTGGCAATACGATTCACATTGCCAGAGTCGCTCACCACTTGGCGATTCCTCGGTGTGGCTCACGACAAAGAGATGAAGAACGGAGTCCTGACCGGTGAGGCCGTTGCACAGAAGCAGGTGATGGTGCAGCCGAATATGCCTCGCTTCGTTCGTGAGGGCGACAAAGGTCAGCTCACTGCCACTATCACCAACACCACAGCGAAGGCACTTGCCGGAACAGCACAGATGACAGTCCTGAATGCAGAAACCCAGAAGCAGGTTTACCAGCAGCGTGTGGCATTCAGCGTGAAGGGCAATGAGACATCGTCGGCATTGTTCAATATCCCAGAGAACCTCCCAGCCGATATGTATATAGTAAAGGTGGTGGCAAAGGCAGGCAACTTCTCTGACGGTGAACAGCAGTATATGCCAGTGCTCTCGAAGAAGGAACTCGTGACAACAACACGCGCCATCACTCAGGTGAAACCAGGCAAGAAGGTTGTTGACCTGAACGACCTCTTCGGCAAGAACACACAGGATGAGAAGGTGACAATAGAATATACCAACAATCCTGTGTGGCTGATGATTGACGCCCTTCCTGCCGCTGTCAAGGAATGCAAGGATGAGAACAATGCCGTGTCGCTCTCTACTGCACTCTATGCAGCAACGCTCTCGAAGTATATCAAGACCAATATTGAAGATGTGGAACTCGATGCCGACACCCTCGAGGCAACATCGGCAAAACTCCGCACTGCCCTTTCTACATTACAGAACGAGAACGGTAGTTTCTCGTGGTGGCCATCTATGCCAGGCAGCACATATATGACACTCACCGTAGTGCGTAACCTCGTGCGCCTTGATGCACTGCTCGGTGTGCAGAGTGAGAACACAGCCATCCTGACAAAGGCAATGAACTATCTCACTACCTGCATCAACAGAGAGGTGGCAGAGATGAAGAAATACGAGAAGGACAGCAAGAACAAGCCAATGCCTTCGGAGGTAGCAATGGACTATCTCTATCTGCAGTCGATAAATCAGGCAGAAGGTGTCAAGGTGAACAAGGCCGACATAGAATACCTGATGTCGCTATTGAAGAAGCGTTCAAAGGAACTCAGCATCTATGGCAAGGCAAACATCGCCGTGGCTTTCGCAAAGTCGAAGATTGGTGGTGACAAGTCGAAGGCGCAGGAACTCATCGAGAGTGTGGAGCAGTATTCTGTTGCCACAGAACTGATGGGCCGTTATTACGACACACCAAAGGCACAGTACTCTTGGCGCGACTATAAGATTCCAACAGAGACTGCCGCTATCGAGGCATTGCAGGTGGTACGCCCTGACGACAAGACCGTCGTGGCAGAGATGCGCCAGTGGTTGCTCAACGAAAAGCGTACCCAGCAGTGGGATACCCCTATCAACACCACATCTGCGATATATGCATTCCTCAATGGTAACCTCTCTGCCCTCGATGATGTGGCAGAACCAGCGAAGATAATGCTCGACAACAAGACTTTTACCACCGATGGCAAGAAGAAGGGATTCTTCAAGACCACCGAGGAGGGCCGTTACAACAAGATAACCTTCGACAAGATGTCGGAAGGCATGTCGTTCGGCGCTGTCTATACCGAGGCTCTGCAGCCTGTGGCTGATGTGGAGAATGTGACAGAGAACCAGTTGAAGGTGACCCGCGAGATTGTTGATGCCGAGGGTAATCCTGTAAGTGAGTTCACTGTAGGTCAGAAAGTGGTTGTACGACTCACCATCACTGCCGACCGCGACTATGATTTCGTGGAAGTAGAGGACAACCGTCCAGCCTGCTTCGAACCAGCCAACCAGCTCTCGGGATACAGTTGGGGATATTATGAGAAGCCTCGCGATAACAAGACCTCGTTCTATCTCTGTCAGTTGCCAAAGGGCAAGCGAGTTATCGAAACAGAATATTTCGTTGACCGTGCCGGCACTTACCATAGTGGACTCGTAGTGGCACGCTGCGCCTATGCCCCTGAGT
>JAUNIK010000270.1 GCA_030523505.1 Prevotellaceae bacterium
GAATCATTCTCTTGGAATGAAGTTGAACTATGGTGCGATGCTGTTTGGCAATCAGAATCTCGTCTTTGAGGACGATGTATATACAAACAATGAGTTTGTTGACAAAGTCCGCTCCGTCTCTAATACTACCACACCATCTTCTCACACCTTTACGGGCAATATCTACTACGACGGAAATATCAACAAGCTGAACGTGAACTTCAACGCGGATTTCAGCGACTCAGGCTACAAAAAGGAAACCGGTGTGAATGAGAGCAGCCTCAACGATCCAGCCTCCATTAAGAATATTTCCGATGGAGTGGCACGAATGGGTGCAGGAAAACTCGTGCTTTCCTATCCCGTATGGAAAGGACAATTAAAGATGGGAACCGAGGAGACATACGTAACCGCAAAGCAGGAATATGCCTCCACCAAGACGGAGATACCATCGTCAAAGGCCAAGATTGCGGAGAACACCATCTCTGGTTTTGCCGAATATGCATTACCTTTCAAGCATGTTCAGTTGGTGGCTGGCATAAGATACGAGCATGTAGATTTCGAATACACCAATGAATGTAGCCCGAAGGACAACATCAACAGGACTCACAACAACTGGTTTCCTTCGTTCAACGCCTCAACCAAACTCGGTCAGGTAGGTGTCAACCTTGGATATACCACAAAGATCAAGCGTCCACGATATGACCAGCTAAGTACAGAGATTCAGTACAATAACCGCTTCATGTATCAGACGGGCGACCCGACGCTTCAGAACGAAATGCAGCACACCCTCTCGCTCAACGCCAACTGGCGATGGCTCACCCTTACAGGTGCATACGAGACAGTCGATAATGCCATCTATCAGCTCGGTTATCCTTACGATGACGATTGTACTTCAATGATCAAGTATTCCAACGCAGAGGAGACAGTGCGCAAACTCAACATCTATCTCAATGCCTCACCAACAATTGGCATTTGGAACCCACGCTATACCGCAGGTATGGAGAAGCAGTACTTTAAGACAACTGTCATCGACCCACGTGAATCAAGCGGCTCACGCGTTGTAAAGCGCAACAACCCGTTGTTCTTCGTCCAGGCAAACAACTCATTCAAGTTGAAGCAGGGATGGCTGATAGACCTTGACTATCAATACACTTCACCCTATGACAATGTGATGTACAAGTTTTCCAATCCTACCCACCGTCTTAACCTTGCAGTCAGCAAGTCGTTTCTCAAGCACGATGCGCTCAACGTCCGTCTTGCATGGAATGACATCCTGAACAAGAGCAAGGAACGCATAAGCACCGACTATGGCACATTCATCCACAGCCAGAACAATCAATACTATTCTCCATGCGTTCAGCTTCGCCTGTCATATCGTTTCAATACGGCAAACAGCAAGTATAAAGGAACGGGAGCAGGTCAGGATGCAAAGAACAGAATGTAATCCCCACGTTATGGCAAATAAAAAAAGCAACTCCCTCATAAAAATGTTGTATTAGGCATAAAAGTCCCTCATAATTTACCTGAAGTGATTACTACAACAATGGTCACATGGAGGGATTGGCACAGAACCAAATTCATTCGAGCTCAAGATTCCACTGCTCCCTTGTCTTTCTCGGCAGTTTCTTCACCACGAGGTCATAGCTATGGCGAATGAGCTTCAGGATAAGCTCGTCGGGCAAGAGGCCTTCGAGGTCTATCTGGTTCCAGTGCTTTTTGTTCATGTGCCATGCCCCAGTGATTTCGGGATGGCGGTCGCGCAGTTCGAGGGCATAGTCGGGGTCGCACTTCAACACGAACCACTGCGTGTCCTCGAGGTCGATCATTGCAAATATCTTGTCAACAACCCTAAAGGCAAGCGTTGTCTCATCAAAAGGGAAATACTCCGTTGCCGCTGGCAGCGACAGACAATAGTCACGTATAGATTCTACATTCATAATATCATTATTGATTTAATTTGGTGCAAAGGTAATGCAAATCGGAAGAAATACCAAACAACGAATGAATTATCTCGCTAAATAATTTATTTCTTGGCTAAATCTCTTAAATAATCATAAGATTTAGCCGAATAATAATTTATTTCTTGGCTAAATCTCAACTTTTTCATAACTTTGCGCCAAATAATAACAAAAGTCATCATGGAAAAAGCAATAATTGGTCGCAAGAACGAAATCACCCGTATGAAGAAATACATAGCCTCGGACAGGTCGGAATTCATAGCTATATATGGCAGGAGACGTGTGGGGAAAACTTTCCTTGTCAAGGAACTTCTGGAGGGACAGTTTACCTTCAGAATGACAGGAAAGGAAAATTGCCGCATGGCAGACCAACTATTGAACTTTTCTTATGCCATGGCTGACTACTTTGGTGAGGAACGAGTGCCCAAGGATTGGACAGAGGCATTTAGGATGCTATCCAAAGCTATTGAAAGATTAAAAGACGGTCCTAAGATTATCTTTATAGACGAATTGCCTTGGCTCGACACACAGAAGTCAAAATTCATCAATGCACTTGAATATTTCTGGAATAATTGGGCATACTACCGCTCGGATATCAAACTGATAATATGCGGCTCTGCCACATCATGGATGCTGAATAAGATTATCAATGCACGGGGTGGTTTGCACAACCGTGTCACACACAAGATTCTGGTGTCTCCATTTACCTTGCATGAAACGGAATTGTATTTCAATGCCGGAGGATTTGATTACGAACGTACAGAAATCATCGACTGCTATATGGCGGTCGGCGGTGTGGCATATTATCTTTCCTTATTTGAAAATGACAAGAGTGTGGCAGAGAACATCAATGCCCTCTGCTTCACCAAGGGAGGTGAACTATGTGATGAGTTTGACAAACTATTCAAGTCGCTGTTCAAGAAGGCCGACAATTACATAACGGTTATCAATGCACTTAGCACAGTAGGCAAAGGCATGACCCGAAGTGACATCATTGAGAAAACCAAGTTGACAAACAATGGCAACCTGACCACTCTGCTCAATGAACTGGAGCAATGCGAGTTCATACGGTCTTTCGTACCATTCAGGAAAGAGAAGAAGGACACGCTCTATCAACTGGTTGACCTATTCTCCCTGTTTCATTTTCACTTTATCAAGGGGCAAGGCATTTTCACCAAGGATTATTGGATGAAAAAGATAGGCACAGCTTCATACAACGCATGGAGTGGCTATGCCTTCGAAACCGTATGCCTGCATCACATTGACCAGATAGTGGAGGGATTAGGCATCAGCGGAACTATCAACCGCCCCTGTTCATGGGCTTACCGCCCGTCAAAAGCAGTAAAAGAGAATGACGACATTGACGACAACTTGAAGGTAGGAGGACAGATAGACCTCCTCATCGACCGTAGCGACAAGACAATAACCGTCTGCGAGATGAAATATTCAGATGGGGAGTATGAGATTGACAAAGCCTACGACAAGCATGTGCAAGACCGCCTGCGTCTTTTCAAGGATGTGGAGAAGACGACCAAAACTCTGCAAGTGGCATACGTCACCCCTCATGGACTTTATAACAACCAGTATGCACGCAAGGTGAAGAAGCAAATAACGGCCGAACATCTGTTCAGGCAAGTTTAAATACTGATTAAAAAAGAATAATGCATGCTTGTCATTCATCCCTATTCTTAGATATTTATACCCAAATATGGAAAATATCGAGGGAAAAGCACGATGAATCGGGGAAAATTTGTATATTTGCACACGAATTATCAACTCACACCAAATAATATGAAGAGATTTCCCACTTGCATGCTGCTCGACTACATCGGGTTTGGAATAGCGACAATGGCGATAATGCTGGTGTCGAAACCGTTCAATATTGAAAACGCACTGCTGAGAGACGGCGTATTACAACAGTCGGTGGAAGACGGACTGGTGACCATGCTCGCCTATTGGTTGGCAGAGGTCGTTGTGGCTTATGGCCTTAGATTGCCATGCGACTACTCGCGGCCGTGGATGTATCAAGTAAAAAGGATGACCCTGTTATTCGCCATCGCCATACCACTTGACGCACTCATGACGGCATACTACTTCAATACTGCCAACTATGGCATATACTGTTACGACTATCCTTGGCTCGACCACGATGAAAACGGGTATTTCTACACTACACGATGGATGTTAAAGGCACTCGAACAGAAACTTTTCTTCGGCATCCTGTTTGTTTCTTATTGGTTGGTTATCACTTGTGTGAGGATGCAAAGACTCGTAATCACCGAACTGCTCCAACTCAACTCCATGCTCGAAGGGAATCAAAGGCAACACGAAACATTCAAAGAGACGGAAGATGAGGTTGCGGTGGTATTTCCAAACGGAGGTGGTGAAACATTCTCTGTATTGCCAAGCGAGATAATCTACAT
>JAUNIK010000271.1 GCA_030523505.1 Prevotellaceae bacterium
TCTCCTCAAGGATAAGATTTGTGTTTCTACCCATGAACTGAAGCTGGAAATCATCGAATACAGTCCAATCATACATATTTGACTTTTCTTCATCCCACTGGATACCGATAGTAATGGTCTTTCCTGCTGGATTATAACCATAAGCATCAGCACCGGGAACCTCAACATAGAACATCACTGCATTGTTGTAGCGAGTGCCAGGGAACAACTCCTTTGCAGCTGCGTGCCAGTCAGCAGGAACTGCACCATCAACATTTGCCTGTGAGAGATACTGAGGGCTTACCTCACCATCAACCTCAGCGAAGAGAGAGACAACATCATCAGACATCTTATCTGAATTCCAGAAGAAGCCCTGACAAGAAAGAGTATACCAACCAGTGTGGTAAACCTTGATCTGCTGCTGGAACTTACCATAGTTTCCACGAGACTCAGCACCGAAGAACTGGCCCCATGCTTCACGGTAATCATTACCATCATCACCACTGCATGATGATTCACCTCTGTTATCTGGCGCTGTCTTATAGTAGTCCTGAACACCGAGCTTCAAACCAGCATTTGCCTTAGTTGACATTGATTCAGTAATAACACGAGCATTATTGGTGCTCCAGATATCAATATTGATAATCCATGTACCACCGAAATATTCAAGACGGCCAAAAGTAGACCAACCACCATTAATTGTTATACCATTAGCTGCAACGCGCCATCCCTGAGCAGTAGAACTTGTTGAAGCAGTAAGGTTACTACGTGACAAATATTTGCCATTGCAGTTGAATGTCCAGTTGTTGGTAGAACCGCCAACTGTCCAAACTGCAGCATCCTTTGCATTACGTGAACGACCAAGATTACCGTTTGAATCCATTGTCATGAAGAAATACTCATCACCATCAGGATAACCAATAAGATAAGTTCTACCTGCTGATGGAGAATTGGTAGTGCGGATAGTCTCCTGCCACTGGTTCCACTCTACCATCTGCCAGTTACTCTGCTCGATATTACCACGATCAAGGTTAGGGTCCTTGATAAGGAATGTAACATTTACAGGGTTGTTCAAGTCTGCAGGATGAGTCTTAAGATGATTGAAAACCTCGTCTGTTGTTACAAGAATCCACTTTGAGTAATCACCTTCAGTATTAGTTGTAGTTTTTACTGTACCCTTCTTAGAATTGCCTACGATAGATTCAGCAGTCATATAATGATTACCATTATGAACTGCATTGATGTAGTACTCATTATTTGTAGAACCCGGAACAGCCTCAAAAGTGAGTTTTGTGATAGCCTCAGTGACTTTTGTCGATTTCTTTCTATCACAGAAGAAAGCATTTGCATCGCCTTCTGTAATCATACAAAGATATGTACCTTCAGTTGTGTTGAGGTCTGACTCAACATACCAGTTAGAATCTGTTGCTTCCACAGAGATGAGAGGCAAGCCATATCCAGTATTCAACGAAGCAGCAGTTCCCCAACTACCACCATTCACAAAGAAAGCCTCTGCTCCAACATTGTAGAGATAGACAGGCTTTGATGATGAAGCCATATTGTTAGCAATAGCAGCACCGTGCCATTCCTGTGCAGATGCATTACCTGCAGACAAAAGGCCCATAAGCATCAATACTGACGCGAGGATTGAATTAAAATGTTTCATAGTTTTATATTTTATCACTAATTATTTATCAGTTTAGAATCGAGGACATATTATCCTCATAGATACAAAAATAGCCAGTCACGGAACTATTCCAAATGCAAATTTAAACATTTTTCACTCAAATATAACATAAATCATAACTAAACATACAATTATTTTAAATTTTTAACAACCAAACTACAAAATAGAACAAAATCGAAATTTTGACTCTGTAATATAGAACAATACAGAGAACACCGCTCACGGCATTCTCTGTATCTTTTGCTTATCACCAAATCAATCAGTAAATGGATATATATATGTCAGAAATTAATCACCTCGGGAAAGACTGTACGAAGCCACGAGGATTTTGTTCTTCAACAGTTGTGGATAGTCGGGATGGGCGGCGAGGAAAGCTTCCATTTCATGGCGGGATTCCGGCGAGCGATGGCCACTCAAAAGGCTGTTGCACCAACGGCCAGGGAAGAAGATGTCGCCTGTGCGCTGCACTTCCTGCAATGCCTCAAGGGCTGGACGGATGAAACGCGACGATTCTACATCGCGCAATGGGTGGTTCAAGTAATACAAAGCACTGCCTGCCCACGGTTCGATGCGACGGTTTTCGGGAATGAGAAGCCAACGGAAAAGGCTGTCGCAGGCCTCCGAATCGGGCGTGACAGCTCTCGAGATATACTCAAATTGTCGCTGACGGTCGGGATCTATCACCCTGTCATGCTCTTCAGCAATGATATCATTGGCGAGGGTTGGATAGCGCAGGGCAAGTTCATAGGCCATCGACATATAGTCGGCAGTTGAGAGAAGGTCGTTTTCAGCATAGCGCCAGAGCACATACATCTGCTTGTTTGTTTCATCGGCATTGCCGTGGGCTGAGAGGAAACGGATAAGTTGGAGCTGGGCTGCCTTGAGCGGATGGTTCTGCGCGAGGTTCCACAACTGAGCTTCCACCTCTTCCCTACTCTGCGCATCAAGATTCCATATAGGTTCGCGCATGTAGGAAATCATTGTGGAGAGTGTCAGTGGATCGGTCACAGTCGGTAGTTCATTGATAAGAAACTGCATCCAGTCGAGATGTGCAATGCCTCCAGCGAGATAGTTCTCGTAGAGTGTCATCAGAAACGACTGTTTAGCGGTTGCATCCTGTTCTGAAGCCCAGTTTGCCATCAGTTCCGCTATCTGCGACTCTGTCATCGAGAAGAATCCATACTCACGACCTGTAGGATTCGGACGAGAGTCGGAGGCAATGATTGTGGGATAGTTCGGTTGCTTCACCCACCGGTCGCTATACCCTTTTATATCGACAGGTGTCTCCGAATCGAGGATATCAACAAGATCGTCCCATGTGGCATTTCCGTAGGCAAACTCATGCACATAACGCTGAATACCTCTACGGAATGCTTCCTCGCCCATCATTCTAACAATCTCACGCATCACCAAAGGAGCCTTATTATAAATAATGTTATTATACACGAGACCAGCATTGCGAAGGTTGTCGAGCGACTGTTGGATGGCTGTACGACCATCGGTGCGGTCTTCTGTCACAGCCGCTTGCTTGAAATTCTTCAGCCAGTAAAGGTCGTAGTTCACATCAGGAAACTGAGGATGAGTTATCTCCGCAGCGAAATAGTTGGCAAAAACCTCTTTCGTCCACACATCATTAAACCATCGCATTGTGACAAGGTCGCCAAACCACATGTGGGCTGTCTCATGGGCTATGAGGTTGGCACGCGAGAGAATCTCGTCCTGAGTGGGATTCGGCGAAAGGAACAGGGTATTGTCGTTGTAGAAGGTGGCACCGGTGTGCTCCATTCCACCGAACTGAAAACCAGGGAGCACCACAAAGTCGTATTTCGAAAAACCATAAGGATGCCCCGTGAAATCTTCGAGCCATTGCAATGCGAACTGCACCTGACGGAATATTTCAGGTAACTGCTTTATTCTTACTGGATCAGTCTCGCGGTAGTAGGCACCGATGGTGAAGCCCCTCCCCTGCCCTCCCCTGAAGGGAAGAGTGCAGGAATACTCTTGGTATTGGAATTTTCCGGCTGCAAAGGCGAAGAGATAGGTTGGCAGCATTTCGCTTTGCGCAAAGTTCAGCACACCATTATCGTCGGACAGCAGAGGTGAGTTACTCACCGCCTTCCATCCGCGTGGCACTTTCAGCGAGAGTGTGAACTTCGCCTTCATGTCGGGTTGGTCGAAACAAGGGAAACAGGTGCGGGCTCTGTCGGGCACAAACAGCGTGTACATATACTCCTCACTGCGATTCAGGCTTTGCTTGCCTGCGGTGAACGATATACAGAATGCATTCTGCCCTTTCCTTGTTGATTCTGCCGGAATGATAAGATGCTCGTTTTCAAAACGCCATGCTATCTGCTTCTTCTTGCCAGCAATGGTGACACTATGGATTTTCCCGGGCTGTTCACGGAAGTCGAGGGCTATCTCCTGCTTCGACTGAAGAACAAACGATACAATCTCACTTGCCTCAATATCAGCCGAAGGATCCTCCGGGATATCGAAACTGAGGTCGTAAGCGAGATTCTTTATTGTTGAAGCACGATATTGCGCCAGTTCCAACGACACACCCGATTCATACGCCGTCTGAGCTTTTGCGCCCACGACAAGCATTATAGCCATTATTAAAAAGCCAAGTCTCTTCATATCGAGTGCTAAGTTACATAATTTCCAAGACTTTTCAAAGGAAATCGACAGAAAA
>JAUNIK010000272.1 GCA_030523505.1 Prevotellaceae bacterium
TCGAGGAGTTCCACGTCAAAGATAAGGGTTGAGAATGGTGGGATTGTGCCAGCACCGTAGGCTCCGTATCCTAATTTCTGAGGAATGAACAAACGATACTTGGCTCCTTCTTTCATGAGTTGCAGTCCTTCTGTCCAACCAGGTATCACCTGATTGAGGGCAAACTGTGCCGGTGTGCCTCGGTCGTAGCTCGAATCAAATACTTTGCCGTTGATGAGACGACCTTCATAGTGGCATTTCACTATGTCGGTGGCTTTCGGACTCTTACCGTCGCCTTCTCGCAGCACTTCATATTGCAATCCGCTTGGTGTGACTACTACACCTTCACGCTTGGCGTTTTCTGCGAGGAAGGCTCTTCCTTCATCGAGTGTCTTCTGATAATCATCATCATCGTTGCTGCACGACAGTAGGCATGCTGCTCCGATGAACAAAACGATAAATGTTAATAGTTTCTTCATATATTTCATTTTCAATATTCAATGTTTTCTCTTTCCTCTCGGAACTCATCCCAGCCCTCCCCCTTGAGGGGGAGATGGAGGGGGCTGTTTTTATTTCATCTCCAATTCGAGGGTGCCGCCGGCGAGGATCTCATCGTGGGTGATGAAGGTGCGGTCGAGTGGCTTGCCGTTGAGGGTGGCTGACTTCACGTAGATGTGCTCGGCACTGACATTGTTTGCCTTGACAGTGAAGGTCTTGCCGTTCTCGAGATGCATGCGTACCTCTGGGAATATTGGCGAACCAATCTCATACTCACAACTTACCGGATTGACTGGGTAGAGGCCCATTGCCGAGAATACATACCATGCCGAGGTCTGACCGCAGTCCTCGTTGCCACATAATCCCGCTGGGGTGTTCAGATACAGCTCACGCATCACCTGTGCTGCATATTTCTGTGTCTTCTCTGGCTGTCCCACCTTATTATATAAATAGATGACATGATGGCTCGGTTCGTTGCCGTGGGCATACTGACCAATCATACCCGTTGAGAACAGTGGCAGATCAGCATCGGCCGATGGGTTGTAGGTGAACATCGAGTCGAGCTTCTCGATGAAGCGCTCCTTGCCACCAACGAGTTCGATGAGTCCTGGGATGTCGTGCTGCACCGACCAGAAGTAATGCCATGCGTTGCTCTCGCAGATATGCTTTGTATAGTCGTCAGGGTTGAACGGATATTCAAATTCACCGTTCGACAGGCGTGGCTGCATGAAGGTAGAAGCAGGATTATACACATTGCGATAGTTCTGCGAACGCTTGTAGAACTCATCAGCGATGTCTTTCTTGCCCATTTTCTCTGCCATGCGGGCAATGCAATAGTCGTCGAAGGCATATTCGAGAGTGCGCGACAGTGACCAGTCGTCGCCATTGTATGGGTCAACGACATCGCAACCGATGAAGCCCTGCTGCTTGTACTGACCGATACCACGATATTCGTCGAGGTTGGCAGTCTTCACACAAGCCTCCAAAGCTTTTTCTGCATCGAAACCCTCGATGCCTTTGAGATATGCCTCGGCGATGACTGCTGCCGAGTGGTAGCCAATCATCATGTCTGTCTCACCACCCCAGAGGTTCCATACCGGCAGACGACCGTTCTGCTCGTAGAAGGCGATGAACGACTGTACCATATCCTTCACGCGTGAAGGCATGATGCAGGTGTAGAGCGGATGAGCAGCACGGAAGGTGTCCCAGATGGAGAAAGTACAATAGTTATCCCAACCGTCGGTCTTGTGGTTCTTGCCGTCAGGACCACGGTAGCCGCCATCGACATCAGAGAAGAGGGTAGGGGCAATCATGGCGTGATACATCGCAGTGTAGAAGATGGCACGCTGATCGTCGGTGCCACCAATGACCTCGATCTTTGACAGGGCTGTGTTCCACATATCACGGGCAAGGTCGCGAGCCTCGTTGAAATCGCCCGAAGGCAGCTCAGCCTTGAAGTTTGCCTCGGCACCCTCCATGCTCACTGGCGAGAGGGCTGTGGTGATGACCACCTCGTCGGCTTTCTTTGTGGTGTATTTGAATGTGGCGATATGCGACTTGCCAACGACCTTATCGTCTTTTTTTACGTCGGCAGAATCAATCTCAACACCCTCGAACGGACGACTGAAATGAGTGTAGAAATACAGCCGCTGATCGCGGCACCATCCCTCGGAGAAACGGTAGCCACGCACTGTCTGTGAATCGACAACCTCGAGGTAAGTGTCGTCGGTGAAATCCCAGTTCATTGCCTTGCGCAGGTTGAGGATTATGGCAGCATCGCCCTCTGGGAAGGTGTAGCGCTGCACACCGCAACGAGGAGTGGCCGTGAGTTCCACATTGATGCCATAGTCGGCGAGGCGCACCTGATAGTAGCCGGCAGACGCCTGTTCCTCATCGTGAGAGAACTTCGAGTGGATGCCCAATGGTTCCTCAGCCACCTTTGCAGGCAGCATCACTGGCATGAAACTAACATCATAGAGGTCGCCGCAGCCAGTGCCCGAGAGGTGGGTGTGGGAGAATCCGGCGATGGTGCTATCTGGATAGAAGTAGCCAGCGATGCGATCCCATCCAGGGAGACCGTTATCCGGCGAGAGCTGTACCATACCGAAAGGTGCCTGAGCACCCGGGTAGGTGTTGCCTGTGAAATCTGTGCCAATCATCGGATTGGCGATAGCACTATAATCGACATTGCTGTCAGAAGAACTGTTACACGCAAAAAGCATTGGCACAAGAGCCAACAGGAAAATCAGTTTTTTCATATTATGGTTTTTAGTTGTTATCGTTGTCGTTAACGTCGAGAACGTACACATTTGTTTCTTTTTGTTTGAATCCCAGGGCTTTATACAAGCCATTTGCAGCAATACGTGAAGGGCGAGAGGTCAGTTGGATATGTATTGGGGCCTCCTTGCGCATTTCTTCGAGGGCATACTCTATGAGCTTTCTGCCGAGATGCTTGCCCTGATATTCAGGAAGGACTGCCACATCCTCGAGACTTGCCTTCTTGCCGGTAGGCGAGAAGAACACTGCCATGGTGCAGCATCCGATGATACGACCATTGTCGCGGAGCACGAACAGATGGGCATTGGCGTCGTCAATCACCATCCTTAGCTTTTCTTCGGTGAAAGGGATAGTGGGATCAAGGACAGTCATTAGTTCCGCGATGTCGGCATACTCCTGCGGATTGAATGAATACATTGTTTCGGTTTGCATGATGCAAAGATAATAAATAATAGTGAAGATATGGCATTTTATATGAAAATTTTAATTACCTTTGTGGGCATATTGTAAACATTAAAGTTTTTGATTATGAAAAAGCTGTTATTATTCCTTTTTGTGGCAGTGATGATGCCACAGTTCGTGTCGGCTGCAACATCAGGCGAGAACACTATCACCATTGGTACCATTGTTTATGACCTGCGCGATATCGATGCCCGTTTCAAAGAATTGCACGACGCGGGATTCAACTCGTGTGAGATAAACTACCACTCACAGCTATGTAATGCAGAACTCGCAAAGCAGATACGCAAAGCTTCGAAGAAATGGAATATCCGCGTCACCACCGTTGTCGGTGTGCCGGGCCACAGCGAATGGAATTTCAAGAAAGGTCCTTCAACAATCGGTCTTGTACCAGCAGAAGGTCGTGAGGAGAAGATTGCTACCTACCATAATATGATTGATTTTTGTGTCGAGGCAGGTGTGCCATATATGCACTCACATTTCGGATTCATTCCTATCGATCCATGCAGTGAGCAGTATAAGGATTTCATCGTTGTGATGAAGCAACTGGCAGAATATGCCAAGGAACGCGGCATCGACATCCTGTTTGAGACTGGTCAGGAGACACCGGTGACACTGATCCGTGCCATCAAGGATATAGCTGTGGGCAACTGTTTCATCAACTGCGACCTTGCAAACCTGCTTCTCTATGGCAATGCCAATTCCCTTGATGCAGTGAAGCAGTTCGGTTCACTTATCAAGGAGTTCCACGCAAAGGACGGTCATTATCCAAATCCGGAGAACCCATACGAACTGGGTGAGGAGGTGCCAATCCCTCAGGGAGAAGTAGATTTCCCTGGTGTCATCAAGGAGTTGAAGAGAGTGGGATTTACCGGTGCGCTGACCATTGAGTGCGAGCTTAATGAATCGGAGTTCGAGTATCTTGTCAATACAAGAAAATACCTGCAGGGCCTCATTGACGAAGAGTAATGGTACAAGTTTCGCAGGCTCCACTTGTAAGTGAAAAACGAAAAATTTAGGAAGCAATATACTATTTGGTACATCTATCTTGGAATCACTGCATTCTTTCGTGCCAGATGGATTGACAAAAACCGAAATAAACCCCGCTTGTGAGTTTGATGTTCTATGAACA
>JAUNIK010000273.1 GCA_030523505.1 Prevotellaceae bacterium
GGGACCAGGTGCTTGCTGCTATCCGGGAGCATGTGTCTGACACCCAATACAAGTCCTTCTTCCAATCGATACAATTCTTGAGTTTTGATGCCGAAACTCAAAAGTTGGTATTACAGGTAAATAGTGTTAACCACGCTAATTATCTGGAAGGACCATTTAAGCCATTGCTTAAGGCTACCATTGTGCCGGTTTTCGGTGCAGTGAACCTTGCATATCGCCCGGTAACAACGCCAGCTACTAGTCAAGTGGAGGTTGCTCAGGAAGAGGAACCACAGACTGACCCGATAGCAACAAACCTCTATACCGAGTACACCTTCTCTACATTTGTCGAGGGTGAAGCCAACAAACTTGCCCGTTCTATCGGTATGTCTATTGCTGAGCATCCACGCTCAACAAAGTTCAATCCGATGTTTGTATATGGTCCTTCCGGTTGTGGAAAGACTCACCTCATCAATGCCATCGGTCTTGACATCATCGCACGCTATCCTAAGAAGAAGGTGCTGTATGTTGGAGCGAGAGAGTTCCGCGATCAGTATATCAAAGCACAGATTGTAGATAATAATGTGCCGGAATTCATTGCCTTCTATCAGCAGTTTGATGTTCTTATCGTTGATGATGTGCAGGAGTGGGAGTCAAGTCCAAAAGCGGCAGAGACATTCTTCCATATCTTCAACCATCTGTTCATGAACAAGCGTCGCATCATCCTTGCTGCCGACCGTACTCCTGCAGAGTTGAAGAGGATGGACGATCGTATGATAAGCCGTTTCCTTTGTGGAATGGTGGCTGAGCTGGGACGCCCTGATCATAAACTCTGTGTAGATATCCTCAACTCGAAGATTGCCCGTGAACGATTGCAGATTCCAAAAGATGTAGTGGAATATATTGCACGCCACGCTAATGGTTCGGTACGCGACCTTGAAGGTGTTATCAACTCTCTCTTGGCGTTCTCTATGATGGGTACCGGCGAGATTGACATGCCGTTGGCTGAGAAGGTTTGTAAGCAGATAAAACCAGAGAAGGTTGGTAAATATGATATCAATACCATCCTTGACGGTGTGAGTGATCATTATAACATCCCTGTTGACGACCTTATCGGAAAGAGCCGCAAGGCTGAGATTGCCAATGCCCGTCAGGTAGCGATGTATTTGTCGCAGAAGATGGCTCACGCTCAGACAACACGAATAGGCAGGTTCATAGGTGGTCGCGACCATTCTACTGTGAAGCATTCCATCGACAAGGTGAAGGCTCGCATCGAGGCTGACAAAGCTTTTGCCCGTGAGCTGAAAACAATAGAAAGCGAAATAAAGAGTTCAAAATAACTTCCCGCAATAAATGAGGAGGGCGTGCCTACTGACACGCCCTCTTTTTTATCATAATTTTATTTTTGCACCTCCGATGACAACAATACCTGGTTGGCGTATTGTTGCGAAATCGTAGTATTCTTTATTGAGGATATTCGTTCCGTCAACATAGATGCTCCAGTGCTTTGCATCCCACGACAGACGGGCATCGAGTAGGGCGTACGAAGGATTGTTCTCGCCGATACGATCCTGCCATCTCCAGTTAATGCCCATATTGAGATTGCGCCAAAGATGCAGGTCGGCGTTCAACACTACCTTATGACGCAGGTATTCCATCGCATATTTGCTCTGCACCACTGTCACATCATATTTTGAATCCTCGTTGATATATGCGTATCTCACTCCGACCTTCCTCAGAGGTATCTTCTTGCCCCATATCTCCTGTGGAAGCATTGTGAGATTAACCTCACCTCCCCAGTTGTTCATCAGGAAGTTCACCGAACGGAAGATACCGTCAGTCTCCTTGCCCTCGGGTGATGTCGGGAGAGGTGTCGTCACCCAATCGATCATATTGCTCTTATGTGAGTAGAAGGCTACAAGTTCTGCCGAATAACCCACACCGGTCTTTCTCACACCAAGTTGAAAGTCGGATGTATTCTCAGGTTGCAGGTTGCTGTTTCCCTCGATGTTCGCTCCGCTGTAATACAGGTCGGTGAATGTCGGCTGGCGCAATGCAGTGCTCCACGAAGCAAAGAGTTTCCAGTCGTCGGCTGGTCGGTATGCGATGTTCACAGCTGGTAGCACGCTCCATTTGCTCAGTTTTGTATAGTTGGCGGTCAGAGCAAGCGAGACGGTCCATTGTCTCAACAGAATATCGTGGGTGGCATGAAGGTCGAAGAGTGTGCGCGAGTCGTGATACTTATAAAAGATATCCTTCTGTGCATCGTGACCTTTTGATGGTTTCCAATCGGCTTCATCCAACAGATGACCGAGCTTCGAACTGTTTATTGTCTCGAATCGCCAATCAGCCCCGAGTGAAGTCTTGCCCCATTTCGAACCAAACCAGTAGTTGGCGTTCGCTCCGTAGGTCTCAACCATGTGGAAGTTCTCACCGGCAGGATTGTTGCGGTGCCATTGGTAGTGGTCGAACCAGTGGTTGCCATATACAATCGCCTCACCCCCAGCCCCTCTCCCACTAGGAGAGGGGAGTGAATTGCTGGATGCTTTCAGTGCCCACATGATGCGTTCGTTGCTTTCCCACTGGTCGATCGATGAGGCTCCGTAGAAGGTGTTTGCCTCGTAAGGCTTGTAGGAATAACCCACCTGTGCCGAGACGTCAACCTTGCCAAGCGTTAAGCCTCCGTTATAGAATACTTTTGAAGAAGAGAATGCCGAGTTAGGAGTTGCACCATCGCTGCGGGTATAGCCTCCTGATACATTTCCCCAATGCTTAGCCCCCCTGCCCCCAAAGGGGGAGTAATATGAAATGCGACCATTTCCACCAGCATATCCATACGAACCTCCATAAAGATTGATAAGACTATTTACTCCCTTGCCCCGAGCGGGGCGCTCGGCTTTGCCGCTTCGCTCGTTAGGGCAGAAGAAAGGGGTGGGGTTAGGGGTGGACACTATATTCACCACTCCGCATAATCCATTCTCATAACCACCCTCGAGCACTTCTATGCGCTCAATGTCATCGGGTGAAACAGGAAAATCTGCTGAAAGATGGCCCGTGTGAGGTGAGGAAATGTTGACACCATTAAGAAGAATGGTTATCTGGTCGAAGTTACCTCCACGAACCGAGATGTCCGTCTGTACACCAAAGCCCCCACGCTGACGGACATCCACGCCAGGGACTAATTTCAATACATCGTTGATACTCTCTGCCGCAGCTCGAGCAATATCATCACGAGTTACGACAGTCACAATCTTCGCTGTCTGCAGGTCAGTCAGCGGTGCGCGCGAGCCGGTCACTATCACCTCGTCGAGCTTCATCTCCTCTCGCGACAAAGAGTCGAGCGAGTAGGCTGTCTCGGTGCTCACTCCTTCGGCCTTTGCATAAGTCAAGGTCGAAATGGCAAGCACGCCGACAAGCACCTCACGGCCCAATACCGAGAAGAGAGCATAACCCTTGCGAGAGAAGTGTGTGAACTTCAGCACGTCAAGTTTGTTAAACTGCTTTTTGTTGTTCATATAATAATTAATAAGGTGGGGGATTAGTTTGCCCCACCTGTTTTTATTTCATGCAAAGAGAGGCCTTCTCCATCTTCTTCTTCCACACGAAGTATCCGTAGATGGCCATTCCTGTGTAGATGGCATAGAGCAGTGCTCTACCGTAAACACCTTTGTATATGTACAATCCTACCGAGATGGCATCGACAACAAACCATACCCACCATTGTTCGATATACTTGCGTGAGAGCATCCACAATCCCACAATCGACATCGCTGTAGAAAGACCGTCGATATATGGCACCGTACTGTCGGTACATTTGTCGAGGAATGTTCCCATCGCCATCCACAGCACTATCATCACCAGCCAAAGCATGTTCTTCAGTGAACGGGGAGTGTAACTGATGGCAATCTCTTTTCCTGCCACCTTCTTGCCAAATTTCCAAACTATGAATCCGTAGATGCCGGCAAGGAAGTAATATACCTCCATTCCGCAGTCGGCATAGATGCCTGCTTTGTAAAGCACGAAGATGTAGATAACCGGCATTACCGAACCGACTATCCACATCCATATATTCTCTTTGAACTCCAGATAGAGGTACAGGAGACCGAGCGTGGTCCCGAGTACATCCATCCAATTATTGATAATATAGTTTAATATCTCATTCATTTCAATCTCCTCCCCTCGGGGAGGCCGGGTAGGGGCTTCCAATCTTCTCTCCGAAGGAGAGGGGAGTGGTTAGAATTTTAATGTTACGTTACACATGAAGTTTCTGCCTGCCATTGGGATATAACCAATCTCGCGGTAACGGTTGTCGTTGGTATGACCACCTGAAGCGTAGATAGCCGAGT
>JAUNIK010000274.1 GCA_030523505.1 Prevotellaceae bacterium
TCAGGGATTCTTCAACTGGGGTGACGGCACAAGCTACAAAGGCCAGTGGAAGGATAATCTCCGTCATGGTAAGGGAGTTTACACATACGCCAACGGTGATGTGTATAACGGTGATTGGGTGAAAGATCTCCAGCAAGGTCGTGGCATCTGTAAGTTTGCCAATGGAGATGTGTATGAAGGAGAATACAGTGGCGGAGAGCGCCAAGGTGCCGGTGTGCTGAAATATGCCAACGGCGATAGATATACAGGACGATTTCTTGATGGCGAGAAGTCAGGTCAGGGTACACTGCTCTGGGCTAATGGCGATTCGTATGTGGGTCAGTGGAAGCACGATAGACAGCACGGCACTGGAAAACTCAAGAAAAAGAACGGTGATGTGTTTGACGGTCAGTTCAAAAACGGACAGGTGGATGGTGAAGTCATTGTGCATTTCGCCGATGGTTCGAAGTTCAAGGGACAGTTCAAGAACGGTATGAAGAACGGTCCGGCTATCATCGAGGATAAGGACGGTAAGCGTTTCGAGGGAAACTTTGTTGATGATAAACGTGACGGTGATTTCGTAGAGAAAGACCGTAACGGAAAGATCACTGCAAAGGGCCACTACGAGAACGGCAGACGATATGAAGATAAGTAAAAAACAAGTATACTAAAAATCCATCAGTATGAAAAAGACAGAGAAAAAGGCAGAGGCTCCAATGCTGAAGCTCCTGAAAAACGACAAATATCTGCGTCAGTATGCTGACGCCATCAACGGACGCCGTGAGCATGTGCTTCACATGATCGACAAATACACCAGTCATGGCAAGAAGACTTTGAGTGAGGTATCGTCGGGTTATCTGTATTACGGTCTTCACAGAACAGCCCGCGGATGGGTGTTCCGTGAGTGGGCTCCAAATGCCACTGAGATTTATCTCATTGGTGAGTTCAATGACTGGAAGGAAGACGAGAACTATCAGGTGAAGCGTATCGCCGGTACCGATAACTGGGAACTGAAGTTGCCAAAGAAGGCTCTCAAGCACGGTGATCTCTATAAGATGTCGGTACATTGGAAGGGCGGTCAGGGCGAGAGAATCCCAGCATGGACCCGCCGTGTAGTACAGGATACAGAGACAAAGATTTTCTCTGCTCAGGTATGGGCTCCAGAGGAAGAGTATAAGTGGCAGAAGAAGTCGTTCAAGCCAAACACATCACCACTGCTCATCTACGAGTGCCATATCGGTATGGGACAGGATGAAGAGAAGGTTGGTTCGTTCACCGAATTCAAGGACAATGTACTCCCACGTGTCATTAAGGGCGGCTACAACTGCATCCAGATCATGGCAATCCAGGAGCACCCATATTATGGATCGTTCGGATATCATGTAAGTAACTTCTTCGCAGTAAGTTCACGCTTCGGTACTCCAGAGGAACTCAAGGCCCTCATCGATGAGGCCCACAAGAACGGTATTGCAGTCATCATGGACCTCGTTCATTCTCACGCAGTGAAGAACGAGATGGAAGGTCTTGGTAATATCTTCGGTGATCCAAACCAGTATTTCTATGCTGGAGCTCGCCGTGAGCACAACCAGTGGGACAGTCTCTGCTTCGACTACGGAAAGGATCAGGTAATCCACTTCCTTCTGTCAAACTGCAAGTACTGGCTTGATGAGTATAAGTTCGATGGTTTCCGCTTCGATGGTGTAACATCAATGCTTTATTGGAACCACGGTCTTGGTCAGGACTTCTCGGGATATGCCGACTATTACAACGGAGGCCAGGATGACAATGCTATCTGCTATCTCACCATGGCCAACAAACTCATCCATGAGGTTAATCCAAAGGCAATCACTATCGCTGAAGAAATGTCGGGAATGCCAGGTCTCGCTGCAAAGTTCGAGGACGGTGGTTATGGATTCGACTACCGCTTGGCAATGGGTATTCCTGACTATTGGATCAAGATGATCAAGGAGAAGAAGGACGAAGACTGGGGTGTTTGCGATATCCTTTGGAAACTCACAGACCGCCGCAAGGACGAGAAGACAATCTCATATGCCGAGTCGCACGATCAGGCCCTCGTAGGCGATAAGACAATTGTGTTCCGTCTCATCGATGCCGATATGTATTGGCATTTCAAGAAAGGTGATGAGAATGATGTAGCCAACCGAGGCATTGCACTCCATAAGATGATACGTATGGTGACCGCTTCGACAATGAACGGTGGTTATCTGAACTTCATGGGTAACGAATGGGGCCATCCAGAGTGGATTGACTTCCCACGCGAAGGAAACGGATGGAGCCATAAGTATGCACGCCGTCAGTGGAACCTCGTCGATAACAAGGAACTCTGCTATCATTATCTTGGTGATTTCGATGCTGCATTGATGCACCTTATCGGTGGCCAGAAGGGTTTCCAGAAGACAAAGGTACAGGAAGTATGGCACAATGATGGTGATCAGGTGGTTGCATATTCAAGAGGCGACCTGCTGTTCGTATTCAACTTCAATCCATCGCAGTCGTTCACAGACTATGGCTTCCTCGTTCCTGCCGGATCGTATGAGGTTGTACTCAACACTGACAACCCTGACTTCGGTGGTAATGGTTTGACAGATGATACCATCACCCATTTCACCAATTACGATGCAATGTATGCTAAGGACCACAAAGAGTGGCTCAAACTTTATATTCCAGCTCGTTCGGCTGTAGTCTTGAAGAAAAAGTAATCAGGAATGAGAAGAGGAGAGGCGTCGCCGTTGCTTAACACGATATGCACTGTGTTTTTTGCAGTGTTCGTGTTCATATACATATTTGCTTTCCAGAAGGATATGCTGTTCTATGCACAGCATGTCCTCTCTGAAGGCAACACCGTATTCCAACCCCTTATAGGAGCCCTCATCATCACGATGCTGGGCGTTCTGTTGGCGTTATGTGTCGTGCGCCCTCTTTGCCGGCATCTCTACAAACTGCCAGCACTGTATTTCGTACCGTCAGCCCTGATCCTGGCTGCGTTGACCGATATCCATGTTGTACCTTTCGGCAGTCAGTCTGTGTTCGGACATATCTGGATAGTGGCGGCGGTGCTGCTGGTGCTCTTCTGCTTTGTTGATCGGTTGATGAAGAACATGCCGATAGCGACGGGGTATAGTAGCTCTACCGATCAACTCGGCGTAATATGCATGAACCTCTTTGTCATGTTGTTTATTCTGTGCGGAATGATATCTATGGGCAACACCAATGAGATAGACCATATGCACATGAAGGCACAAAGTGCTCTGCGCGGCCGTCAGTATGAGGAGGCTTCGTTGGTAGGAAAATGGGAGGGCTGTAGTTCTGAGAAACTCACCATGATTCGTGGCTATGCACTAGGAAAATGTGGCCAGTTGGGCGAGCATTTCTTTGAATATCCTATAGCAGGAAACTCATCGGCGTTGCTCCCAACTAAAAACAACCGATTGGAGGTTTTCCCGGAAATGCGCTTGTATCAGTTTATCGGCGGAATCCCTAATGAAGGAATGGATGCCCGTGAGTGTCTGCGATTGTTGGAGAAACGAGGATGCCTGCGTAGTGAGGCAAAGGATTATCTGTATATTGCGTGCCTCATTGATAAGGATATTGATGCTTTTGCCAGATATCTGGAACAGGACTATGACACCACTATGGTACTCCCTAAGCACTATCGTGAGGCGTTGACATTGCATAACCACTTGCGTGCAAACCCGGTGATAGAGTACAGTCTGCCTGAGATGGAAGCCGACTTCGCCGATTTTCAGGAAATGATAAAAAAGAATCCCGACAAGGTTCTGCGAGAGAGTGCCCTGCGGGATTCGTATGGAAATACCTATTGGTATTATTACTATTTCCGAAAAGAATAATTTATAGTACCCACCTTTACTGTTGTACAGCTTCTAATGCCTTCACCCAGTCGGTGTCGAGTGAGAATTGTGTGAGGAAGTTCGGATGGTCAACATAAGCATAGACCGTCTCTTTGTCTGTGTCGTTGTATTTGGCGTGCTCTAAGGATGCCGCCTTGAACTTCGACACTACCAGTTCCTTCTTGTTTTTGTCCTTGCGAGTTTCGTTGACACGCTCGAGAAACAGGTTCACAAAGTCGATCATTGATGCCACCTGATTACCGAGCTCTCGTTCGGTCTCCCCCTCGGTCTTGAGCAGCATATAATAGATGGCGTCGTACTTGAAAGTCGCAATCTTACGCAACTCGATATTCTTGAGAGTATCGTTCTTCTCGGTCTCGTATGAGACAAGAATGTTCTTCACCTCTTCGTAGATCTCCTGGGCTGACGACTGCATAGCGAAGGAGCAGAAGAGCATAAGAGTGATAAATAT
>JAUNIK010000275.1 GCA_030523505.1 Prevotellaceae bacterium
TGAAACAGAACTGTATCTCGGATTCCCTGACCTCAAACTCAACTACGACAACGAGCATCTGACTCCGTACAGCTACGAGGCAGAACTTGCAGAATCGACAATAAGCGTGAAGTTCGGTGCTTCAAATCAGTCGGCAGTGTATAACCTGAAATTCAAAGGCGACACTCCTGCTACACTGACGGTGAACACCGCCGGTGGAGACATGACGGTTGAGGGGAACATAGTAAAGGGTTTCCGCAATATCACCGCCGAAACAAAAGCCTATGTGTATCTGGAGTTTGAACAGACTCCTGCATCATCATCGCAGGTTTCGGATAATGTTGTTGCCCTGACATTCAACGAGAAGGATGTGCGCATACGCTATGGTGTGTCGTTCATCAGCGAAGAGCAGGCAGCGAAGAATCTCGCCCGTGAGATTGATGGATATGACGTAGAACCGCTTATTGCTTCGGGACGAAAGATATGGAACGACGCCTTGGGACGCATTGAGGTAACTGGTGCCAACGATGACGATATGACTGTGTTCTACACATCATACTATCGCACTCTCGAACGTCCGATATGCATCAGCGAGGACGGTCGTTACTGGAGTGGCGAAGACAACAAGGTGCACGAGGACGGCGGTACACCTTATTATACTGACGACTGGCTGTGGGACACATACCATTCGGCACATCCTCTTCGCACCATCGTCGATGCACCACTCGAGGAGAATATCCTTGCGTCGTATCTGCGTATGGCAGATGAGAACGCTCATGGTTGGTTGCCATGCTTCCCGGGAGTGGGAGGTGCCGGTCGTGTGATGAACTGCTGTCACACCATCGCGTCACTTGCCGATGCAGTGGCAAAAGGCATGAACATCGACGTGAAGAAAGCCGCCGAAGCAGCATCACGCAGTCTGCGCGGAAGAACAGTAGTGCCATGGAGCAATGCCGAAGCCGGCCAGCTCGATGAGTTCTACTGGGCTCATGGTTATCTGCCAGCTTTGAAGGACGGAGAGAAAGAGACCGACCCTAATGTGCATAGTTTTGAGAAGCGCCAGCCGATACCTGTAACCACTGGTACCTCGTTCGACTGCTGGGCAGCTTCACTTCTTGCCAAAGCAGCAGGCAATGCAGAGGACGAGGCATTCTTTGCAGAGCATTCACTCGACTATCGCAATCTGTTCAACACCCAGACAGGATTCTTCCATCCAAAAGATTCCGAGGGCAAGTTCATCGAACCATTCGACTATAACTTCCCTGGAGGAATGGGTGCACGCGAATATTACGATGAGAACAATGCATGGGTTTACCGTTGGGATGTGCAGCATAACATCGAGGATTTGATTGCACTCATGGGAGGCAACGAGAAGTTCGTGGCTCAGCTCGACAGTATGTTTGCCGAACCGTTAGGCATGGACAAATACGATTTCTATGCAAAGTTGCCTGATCACACCGGTAACGTGGGACAGTTCTCGATGGGTAACGAACCATCACTGCATGTACCTTATTTATATAACTATGCAGGAGCTCCATGGAAAACCCAGAAGCGTGTGCGCCAGATGCTGAAGACCTGGTTCCGCAACGACCTGATGGGAATGCCTGGCGATGAGGACGGCGGTGGATTGACATCGTTCGTGGTGTTCTCGCAGATGGGTTTCTTCCCTGTCACCCCGGGCAAGGCAGAATACAGCATCGGCAGTCCGGTATTCGAAAACTGCAAGATTCATCTCTTCAACGGAAAGACCTTCGAGGTGAAAGCCCGTAATGTTTCCGACGACAACAAATACATTCAGTCAGCGAAGCTCAACGGCAAGCCACTGACAAAACCAGTGATCAGCCATGCCGACATAATAGCCGGTGGAGTCCTTGAACTGGAAATGGGACCATTACCGAATAAGAAATAAAGAAATAAAAAAAACAAGAAATCATGTTTATCGTTGACAGTTACACATTAGCCATCATCTTCTGTTTTGTCACGATGATGTGCTGGGGATCATGGGGCAACACCCAGAAACTCGCAGGCAGAACCTGGCGTTATGAACTATTCTACTGGGACTATGTCCTTGGTGTATTACTATTCTCCATTGTCATGGGACTAACCATCGGCAGCCACGGAGATGGAGGTCGACCATTCCTCGCAGACCTGTCGCAGGTGGCTACCCCAGCAATAATCTCCGCCATGATCGGTGGAGTTGTGTTCAACGCATCAAACATACTGCTTTCAGCTTCCACCTCACTGGCAGGTATGGCTGTGGCATTCCCGTTAGGTGTTGGATTGGCACTGGTGATAGGTGTGTTCATCAACTATTTCGGAATGCCGAAAGGTGATCCGATGCTCCTGTTCCTCGGCGTGGCACTCATCGTCGCTGCACTGATACTCAATGGAATGGCAGCAGGACAGTCGTCAGCAACATCTTCGGAGAAAAACAAGAAGAAAGGAATCATGCTCGCCTTCGTGGCTGGTATCCTCATGTCACTGTTCTACAGATTCGTGGCAGCAGCGATGGACCTCAACGACTTCGTAAACCCAGAAGTAGGAAAGGCAACACCATACACAGCATTCTTCCTCTTCTCTGTCGGTGTGTTCCTCAGCAACTTCGTGTTCAACACATTTGTGATGAAACGACCATTCGCCGGAACACCTGTAGCCTACTCCACCTATTTCAAAGGTCAGATATCAACCCACTGCATAGGAATCCTCGGTGGTATAATATGGGGACTGGGCACACTGCTCAGCTATATTGCAGCAGGCAAGGCAGGACCAGCCATATCATACGCCCTTGGTCAGGGAGCACCGATGATTGCCGCATTCTTAGGAATATTCGTTTGGAAAGAGTTTGCAGGAGCCACAAAGAAGACCAACACCCTGCTTGCGATGATGTTCGCATTCTTCATCATCGGTCTGGCGCTGATAGTAGTATCTGGAGGAAACTGATATGAAGAAGATTGTTGTTGTAGGTAGTTCAAACATGGACTTGGTAATCAGGACGAACACCTTTCCACGTCCTGGTGAGACCGTCATGGGCAGCGACTTCATGACAAATTTCGGAGGCAAAGGAGCCAACCAAGCTGTTGCGGCAGCACTGCTCGGAGGAGATGTGGCGTTCGTGGCAAAAGTAGGTAACGACAGCTACGGCAAGGAGATGATAGAGAAATTCCGTAACGACGGCATCGACACCTCAGCAGTGACAACGACCAACGCCACATCGACAGGCATCGCCATCATCACCGTCGATGCCAACGGCGAGAACAACATCGTTGTGGCAAGCGGTGCCAACGCCATGCTCACGGAAGAAGACATCAGAAGCCATACAGAGATGATTGCCCAGGCTGACATCCTTCTCATGCAGCTCGAGACTCCGATACCAACCCTCATCGCCGCAGCAGAGATAGCTCATAAGCATGGCACATACGTGGTGCTCAATCCAGCACCTGCACCAAAGGAGCCACTCCCTCTGGAGTTGCTCAGAAACGTGAACCTCATCATTCCGAACGAGACCGAGGCATCGATACTCACAGGTATTGCCACAGATGAAGCTGATGCAACGGAGAAGATGATGAACCACCTGATGAACCTCGGCATCGACGATGTCATCATGACCATCGGAGCCCGCGGAGCACTGTATATGCTCGATGGGAAAGTAACACTCGTACCATCGCAGAAGGTGAAAGCCGTTGACACCACAGCCGCCGGCGACACATTCTGCGGAGCATTGTGTGTGGGCATGGCAGAAGGGATGTCGCGCAGAGACGCCATAGAATTTGCCTGCAAGGCAGCCGCATATACCGTCTGCCACAAGGGAGCTCAATGTGCAATGCCACATAGGAGCCCCACCCACCTCCCCGAGGGGGAGGAGCTTTAATAGCCTTGTCTATCAAGGGGAGCACCGTCAGAAAAATATATAAAACTTTGTGTATCTAATTTAAGAATAAATCATACTAACGATGAAAATAATATCAACCATTGCATTATGTCTGATAGCAGCTTTCACCTGCCATGCCCAGAACTATGATGTGCGCGATCAGGTAAAAGCCGACCGCTATCTGGCTGCAGGATGTGAGGCACCGTACCGTTACTATAACGACCAGACAGCTGCACCAAAGGGCTACAAACCGTTTTATATCAGCCACTACGGCCGTCATGGTTCACGCTATGCATGGAACGACGGTACATACAAAACCATTCAGCGTGTGCTCGATGATGCAGAGCGTGCTGGTGTACTGACACCTTTCGGCAAGGAGTTCCGCGAGCAGTTCAAGGAATTCAGTCGAATGCCACTTATCAACACCGGCGACCTTACTGCCTTAGGTGCCCA
>JAUNIK010000276.1 GCA_030523505.1 Prevotellaceae bacterium
AAGGACGAAACGGCAACAGATGATGCCCGTTGTTATGAAAAATGACATTTCTAATGCCCTGAGATTCGCGTGGGAATGAGGAAATACCGTTTTGTGTGCAAATACGCGAGAAATGAGCAGTTTGGACTGAATTTTGGGAAAGCGCTGGGAATCAGGGAGTTGGGCGTGAATGGGAGTCCCCCAGTCCTTGAAGGAACAGCCCCCCAGCCCCCGAAGGGGGAGTAAAAATGATGCGAAAGGGCGTGAAAACGGTGGAATGAGGACATGAAAGCGGTGGAATGACAGGCTCGGAACGGCGGTTTGAGGCAGAAAGGGCGGTTTTTGCGGTGGTTTGGGGCGTTGGAACGCGTTCCTTTGTTTGATGCGTTGTTTAGAACGGAGAATTGGCGGGATGCTGTTTTTGCAATATTTTTCATATTTGTTGTTTGTCGTGCGTGTGCTCACGCGTGGAATATTAATTAGGTGTGAAAAATGGAATTGACGGTGGTCGAAACGGGAATAAGGATAAAAAAATAATGTGATAATGAAGAAAAAATAGTGGGAATATGTCAGCGTTACAATTTTTTTTCATATCTTTGTATAGACAATCGTCGGGTGATAGTGTAAATACCACGGCGGTTATGAATTGAAATTAAGGATTAATACCTATAAAGATGAACAGAAACAACGATTTTAGAAAGTTTGCTACACAGCACATGGGAATCAACGGTATGGTGTTCGACGATATCGTCAGTGCACAGAACCAGTATCTCAACCCTTACATTCTCGAGGAGCGCTCGCTGAATGTAACACAGATGGACGTGTTCTCACGTCTTATGATGGACCGAATAATCTTCCTCGGCACACAGATTGACGACTACACAGCTAACACCCTTCAGGCACAGTTGCTCTATCTCGACTCTTGTGACCCAGGCAAGGATATCTCCATCTATATCAACTCACCAGGCGGAAGCGTCACAGCAGGCTTGGGCATCTACGACACAATGCAGTTCATTCAGAGCGATGTGCAGACCATCTGCACCGGTATGGCAGCATCAATGGGCGCTGTGCTCCTCGTTGCAGGAGCCGAGGGAAAGCGTTCGGCATTGCCTCACAGTCGCGTAATGATACACCAGCCACTCGGTGGAGTGCAGGGCCAGGCTTCGGATATCGAAATCGAGGCAAAGGAGATTCAGAAGTTCAAGAAGGAACTCTATACCATCATCTCCAACCATTCGCACACTCCATACGAGAAGGTTTGGCAGGATTCCGACCGCAACTACTGGATGACAGCCGAAGAAGCCAAGGAGTACGGAATGATTGACAATGTCCTTGTGCGCAAGGGTTAAACGAAACGGATAGCTGTGCCATACCTGCCGGAAAGTGGCGGGTGCGGCACTTCTGTCTTATGCTGAACGAAAATAAATTTAGAAATGCCAATAAAGAAATGTAATTTCTGCGGAAGAAGCGAGAAGCAGACGAAACTCCTCATCACAGGACTCAACGGTTTCATCTGCGACGAATGCATTCTTCAGGCCAACGAGATTCTGCGCAATGCCCTCCCTCAGAAAGAGAGCAGTGCCGGTGCTGCGCCTGTAGAAATAAAAAATGTACCAAAACCAAAGGAAATAAAGGAATATCTCGACCAGTATATCATTGGTCAGGACGATGCAAAACGCTATCTCTCGGTTGCTGTCTATAACCACTACAAGCGACTCATGCAGCCAAAGGACGACAGTGGAGTGGAGATTGAGAAGAGCAATATCATCATGGTGGGAAGCACCGGAACGGGTAAAACCCTCCTTGCGCGCACCATCGCAAAACTGCTCGAAGTGCCGTTCACCATTGTCGATGCAACCGTTTTCACCGAAGCCGGCTATGTGGGCGAAGATGTGGAAAGCATCCTCTCGCGTTTGCTTCAGGTGGCCGACTATGATGTAGCCAAAGCCGAAAGAGGTATCGTGTTTATCGATGAGATCGACAAGATTGCAAGAAAGAGCGACAACCCTTCCATCACCCGCGATGTATCAGGCGAGGGAGTGCAGCAGGGATTGCTGAAACTGCTCGAAGGAACCATGGTCAATGTACCACCAAAGGGAGGTCGAAAGCATCCTGATCAGGATTACATCCATGTCAATACCAGCAATATCCTCTTCATCTGCGGTGGAGCTTTCGATGGTATAGAACGCAAGATAGCACAGCGAATGAACACCCATGTGGTGGGATATAACTCAGTGCAGAACACCCGCCAGATTGACAAAGAGAACCTCATGCAGTATATCCTGCCACAGGACCTCAAGTCGTTCGGACTCATACCAGAGATTATCGGTCGTCTGCCAGTGCTCACATATCTCAATCCGCTCGATCGCGAGGCCCTCAGGAGAATCCTCTCAGAGCCGAAGAACTCCATTGTAAAGCAGTACCAGAAGCTTTTCGAGATGGACGGCATAAAGCTCACTTTCCCTGACGAGACTCTCGAGTATATCGTAGATAAGGCCGTAGAATACAAGCTCGGAGCCCGCGGATTGCGCTCGATAGTAGAGTCGGTGATGATGGACGCCATGTTCGACATTCCGTCAACAAGGAAAAAGACCTTCACCGTTACCCTTGAGTACGCAAAGGAACAGCTCGACAAAGCCCGTCTGCAATAGAACAAATCACAGGTGGGCATTGTGTCCACCTGCTAAAAATACCGTTTCGCAAGCATCAGCTTGTGACCAAAACTAAAAACCATAACTTGAATGAAGGAAGGAACCGAACTGAAGAAAGCCATGGCCGAAACGCTGAAGCATTATTTCGGCTTTGATATGTTCAAGGGAGACCAGGAGGCCATCATCCAAAACCTGCTCAATGGCAATGACGCCTTTGTGCTGATGCCAACAGGCGGAGGAAAGAGTCTCTGCTATCAGTTGCCGTCGCTACTCATGGACGGCACCGCCATCGTCGTGTCGCCGCTCATTGCGCTGATGAAAAATCAGGTAGATGTCATCAACGGGTTGAGCGAGGAGGACGGTGTGGCCCACTATATGAACTCCTCCCTCAACCGTCAGCAGATACTTCAGGTTATGGCCGATGTGGAATCCGGCAAGACAAAACTCCTGTATGTGGCCCCAGAATCGCTGGCCAAAGAAGAGAACGTGCGCTTCCTGAACAAAGTCAAGATCTCGTTCTATGCTATCGATGAAGCCCACTGTATATCGGAGTGGGGACATGATTTCCGTCCGGATTACCGCAACATTCGCAAGGCGATAGAGCGAATCGGCAGGGCACCGATCATCGCCCTCACCGCCACAGCCACTGATAAGGTGCGTAGCGACATCAAGAAAAACCTCGAGATAGTTGATGCCAAGGAATTCAAGAGTTCGTTCAACCGTCCGAACCTATATTATGAGGTACGTCAGAAGACCAAGGACGTTGACAATACCATAGTGAAATTCCTCAAGCAGAACGCCGGTAAAAGTGGTATCATATACTGTCTGTCGCGCAAGAAAGTGGAGCAGTTGACCGCTCATATCGCCGCCAACGACATCCGCGTGGCAGCATATCACGCCGGTCTGGAGTCGGAAGTACGCTCACAGACACAGGACGACTTCCTGATGGAGCGCATCGATGTCATCGTTGCCACCATCGCCTTCGGTATGGGTATCGACAAGCCCGATGTGCGTTTTGTAATCCATTATGACATCCCGAAGAGCCTCGAAGGCTATTATCAGGAGACAGGTCGTGCCGGTCGTGATGGAGGAGAGGGCAAGTGTATTACCTTCTACTCGCATAACGACCTTAAAAAACTGGAGAAATTCATGGAGGTGAAGCCTCTCAATGAGCAGAATATCGGTCGCCAGCTGCTTCAGGACACAGCAGCCTATGCAGAGTCGTCGGTATGTAGAAGGAAATTCCTGCTGCATTATTTCGGCGAGGAATACGCTGAGGAAAACTGTGGGAAATGCGACAACTGTCTCCATCCGAAGGAGCGCCATGAGGCGAAAGACATACTCCTTGCCGTACTGCAATCCGTTGCTGCGCTCAAGGAGAAGTTCATGCAGAACTATGTCATGGATTTCATGCGAGGCAGCACCACCCATGACATCGTGCTCCATCATCACGATGAACTCGAGGAATTCGGCATCGCCGATGAAGTACCGCAGGTTCTGCTCAATGCCGTGTTCCGCCAGGCCCTCATCGCAGGCTATCTGAAGAAGGAAGTAGAGAACTACGGAATCCTTCGCCTCACCGCCGCAGGCAAGCGATTCCTCAAGGAACCATGCTCGTTTATGGTGGTCGATGATGTTGAGTTCGATGATAACAGCTATGAGG
>JAUNIK010000277.1 GCA_030523505.1 Prevotellaceae bacterium
ATTCTCAATTAAAAGCCAAACAGCAAAAAGACGGCAGTCTTAACAAGGATATTTTGATTTAATATATTAACTCTGTGCCAAAAGGGAAATAACCCCTACTACGGACGGGGGAACAGAAGGGGTTTTGCCCGGTTTTTGTTAATCCCCAACGAAGGCTGTTACTTGTTGAGGGGCTTTATTGTGAGTGTTGGGGTATCGGATGATTTCACGATGACCTGGGCGTGGCCGTTGAAAGCACAGATATGCATCTTTCGGTCGGCACGGTTGACAGGGCGCTCGGTATATTTGAAGGTTGGATCGCCATTGCCCCAGCCGAGAATCTCCACGCCTTCCGATACTTCTATATCCAACGCATTGCAAGCGTCAGGCACTACTCGTCCTTTCTTATCAACAAGGTCGATGTCGTAGATGGTGACTCCATCTTCGCCACGGGTGACAACGGTCTTTGCTGCAACAGCATCGCCTGTGGTCTCTACGGTCTCGGTGATGACCTTCTTGCCGTTCTTATAGCCTACAGCAACAACACGACCTGGCTTGTAGATTGCTTTCCACTCGAGATACTCGTTCTTTGGCATCGACTTCTTTCCGAGTGACTTGCCATTGACAAAGAGTTCCACTGCATCGCAGTTGCTATATGCCCAAACGGCGATCTCCTCGCCTTCATGGCCCTTGAGGTTCCAGTGTGGAAGGATATGAAGCACTGGTTCGTTGGTCCATGCAGCCTTCAGATAGTATGCCTCGTCCTTAGGGAATCCGCAGTAGTCGAGGACTCCAAACTGTGAGTTGGTGGCTGGATAAACCATTGGGTTTGACTCACCACGATAGTCGAAGCCTGTCCAGAAGAAGCATCCTGATGCCCAAGGGCGAGTGGCGTAGAAGTTCCAGCCGCGCTGAATACGGTTCATCATTCCGTGGTCGCGCTCGTCAGGAGTACGGTTCATCGACTGCATGAATCCGTTCTTATGATCATCGAAATAGACACCACGGGCACCACAGCCTGTTGTCTCCTCTGTTCCAGCACACTTACGCTCTGGATAGACGGTGCGCAGGGAGTCGATAGGGTTCTGGATGACATAGTTGTAGCCAGCCACATCGACAGGCACAACAACGGTAGGACCGCTACTTGTGGCGAATGTCACATCACGCGAAGGGTCGAAGCGATGAGCATAGTCGGTCATGGTGGCAGCAATCTTCTCGCCTTTCTTGTCCCACTCGATGCCCCATTCCTCGTTGCCGAGACTCCAGAGGATGATAGAAGGGTGGTTCTTGTCGCGCTTTATCATCTTCTCGAGACTGCTTATCTCATACTCCGAGATGCCCGAGAGGCGGTTCTCGTCGATGACAAGCACACCTAATGAGTCGCACACGTCGAGCATGGCAGGCGACATTGGATTGTGGGAAGCACGATAGGCGTTGAAGCCCAGTTCCTTGAGTTTCTTTATGCGATACACCTGTACGGCGTCTGGGATTCCTGCACCAACACCAGCATGATCCTGGTGCATGTTGAAGCCCTTGAGTTTTACTTCCTTGTTGTTGAGGAGGAATCCGCGATTCTTGCTGAATTTCACATCACGGATACCAAACTTCTCTCTGTGGGTATCCACGACTTTGCCGTTTGCCATGACAACAGACACGGCTGTGTAGAGATAAGGCGAGTCGAGGCTCCAGAGGTGAGGATTGCTGATGGTATTTATAAAGAATCTTGATATGCCAAATTCATTGTGTGGCAGAACGCTTGCACCTTCATCAGGCTGGAGTTCTCTTGGGAAGCTCTCATGCTTCGCCACAATATTGCCCTCAGCATCGTAGATGGTAGTAATCACATCACACATGGCAGTCTCGTGGGAGTCGTTTCTGACGACGGTGGAAACCATTATCGAAGCACTGGTGCAGTCGTCGTTAGGTCTGGCGATGATGGTGACTCCATCCTGTGCCACATGCACTGGGTTGGTCTTTGTGAGCCATGTATGACGGTAGATACCACCACCCTCATAGAACCAGCCCTCTTCGAGAGTGGCATCGGCACGAACGCATACGACATTCTCGCCACCATAGTTCAGGTAGTCGGTGATGTCATAATGCTGCGAGAGGTAGCCCGAACGCTCACCACCGCAGTAGAATCCGTTCACCCACACACGCGAATCGCGAAAAATACCATCGAAGAGAATCTCGAAATGCTTGCCCTCGTCCTCCTTTGCAACGGTGAAAGTCTTGCGATACCATCCAACGGAAGTCTCTGGGTATTTATATCCAACGGTCTTGTAGCCGTGGGAATGACTTGCCTCCTGTGCGAAAGGCAGATCGACAACGAAGTCGTGAGGCAGGTCGATGGCTTTCCATGAGGAGTCGTCGAACTTATTGCTGTAAGGACCTTCGTTGTGGATGGAGTTGGCCTTTGTGAGGTAGTTGAAATACTCAGTGCCGCAACCGAAATCCTTTGCAGGGTCGGAAGCGTTGCCGAAATGGAAGCGCCAGTCGGCATCGAAGTTGATACGCTCGCGCTGAGCGAAGGCATTATTGCAAGAGAGAATAAAAAGTAAAAGATAGATAATTTTGCGCATAAAAATTAGTCAGTATTTATGGAGTATAAATTGTTGCTATCGTATGCAAAATTACAACATTCCACAAATACTGACTAACACAATTTTGGCTAATTATTTCACAACGGTTGCCATTCGTCTCAAGCCTTCCATCATCTGCTCACGGGGGCAGGCGATGTTGATGCGGAGATGATGCTGCGAGGCAGGATCGTGATATACAGTACCACTGGTCATCCATACCTTGCCCTCTTTTATCAGACGCTCTGACAGTTCATCGGCACTGATGCCCAACGCAGAGATGTCGGCCCAAACGAGATAGGTGCCCTCGAGCTTATGGATTTTGACACAAGGAACCTCACGTTCGAGGAACTCCTTCAATGCCTTGTAATTATTATATATGTACGCGCGTAAGGCGTCGAGCCATTCCTCACCTTTGTTGTAGGCAGCCTGGAGGGCGATGACACCAAACGGGTTGACATCGCACACCTCGTTGTCGTTGATGGCACGGTCGATGCGAGCCTGCCAGTCGGCATTCGAGCAGATGATATTCGCTATCTGCAGACCGGCGGTGTTGAACGATTTCGATGGTGAGTTGAGGGTGATGCTGTTGTTGAGACACTCCTCCGACACATTCGCGAAAGGAGTGAAGGTGAAGCCCGGCATCGTCAGTTCACAGTGAATCTCATCCGACACGACGATGACGCCATGACGCATGCAGATATCATTGATGCGCGACAGTTCTTGCTTTGTCCACACGCGACCAGCAGGGTTGTGAGGGTTGCAGAGGAGAAGGATTTTTGTCTCGGCTTTTGCACAGTGCTTCTCCACATCGGCATAGTCGATTTCGAATGAGTCGCCGACAGGAAGGAGCGCACTCTCGAGGATATTGCATTTGTTGTTGCGTATCGACGAGAAGAAACAGTTATATACAGGAGTGAGCACCAGCACGTTATCGCCCGGCTGTGTCATTGCCTTTATGCAGCACGACACGGCAGGCACCACACCCGAGGTGTACTGTATCCATTCGCGGCGGATGTGCCACTGATGGCGACGAGCGAACCACGAGATGACAGCCTCGTAGTAGCTCTCTGGTACGAAGGTGTAGCCGAAGACGGGATGGTTGATACGCTCGTGGAGAGCCTCGGTGATGCAAGGAGCAACGGCGAAATCCATGTCGGCCACCCACATCGGGATGACCTCAGGATCCTCTGCCTCGTCCCATTTCATCGAGTTGGTGCCCCGACGGTTTATTATCTGATCGAAATCGTATGTCATAACACTAATGTTTTTTTTATTTTAACGCGAATTATCGTGAATATATATTTTTTTGAACATTAATTGCCATTAATCTGGACATTAATCTGTCATTAATATTTTTATGGCAATGATATACTATTTGACACAGTGTTACCATATTAAATCAAAATATCCTTGTTAAGACTTGCGTCTTTTGCTGTTTGTCTTTTAATCGAGAATCAGAGCATGCTCTATTCTTCAATTCAAATCCACCCAGCAGTATCTTCGATACATAACAAGGATTACAAAATGTGCTCTTCGAGCATACAAAATAGCTCGCTATGCTCGTACAAAATGGCTACGCGCGGAAAGCCCACCACCCGGATGGATTTTGTACGACCGCAGGGAGCTATTATGTATTGCGAAGCAACATTTTGTATCTGGCTAAGAAGCATCGCTTCTGCTATGGGAA
>JAUNIK010000278.1 GCA_030523505.1 Prevotellaceae bacterium
AAATGAAAAGTATTCTTGAAGGCCGCCCGGGATTGCAGGCGGTGATTAACGAAATAGCCGAGGTTACTGGTTACCTCTGGCAGAAAGGTTGGGCTGAACGCAACGGTGGAAACATCACAGTGAACATCACTGAGTTCGTTGATGATGAGATTCGCCAGATGCCAGCCATTGCCCCTCGTATGGAAATCGGCATGACACTGCCACACCTTCGTGGCACTTATTTCTATGCCAAAGGTACACAGAAACGTATGCGTGACCTCGCACGCTGGCCAATGCAGAACGGTTCGATAATACGTATCTGCGATGACTGTGCGAGTTATGAAATCATTGCCGACGAGGCTGTTCGTCCTACCTCAGAACTGCCATCACACCTCTCGTTGCAGAACTATCTCATCGAGACCGGCTCACGCTACAAGGCAACACTCCACACCCACCCTATCGAACTCGTTGCGATGTCGCATATACGACGTTTTCTCGAACCGGGAGTGATGACAAAGACTCTCTGGAGCATGATTCCTGAGACTCTCGCCTTTGCTCCATTAGGAATCGGCATCGTGCCTTACACCCTTCCTGGCAGTGTGGAACTTGCAGAAGCCACACTGGAACAGATAAAATCGTTCGATGTCGTCCTGTGGGAGAAGCACGGTGTATGTGCTGTCGGTCAGGACATTATGGATGCCTTCGATCAGGTTGATGTATTGAACAAAGCGGCTAACATCTATATGTATGCGAAGACCATCGGTCAGACTGTAGGCGAAGAGCCTGAGGGCATGACCGACGAGGCTATGAAGGAAGTGCAGGATGTGTTCAAACTACCGAAAGCACGTCCTTGCTAAAGGCCCCTTTTTCATTCTCTCTGGCACTGATTATAGCCCAATAATCTCCCTCGGAAGCTTTTTCGGGGGAGTTTTTTTTATTTTAAGAAGGATTTTGTCGGTGTTTGCAGATTTTTTACTACCTTTGTGCTATGGAAGAAAATACTCATTGGAGCGAAAACATTATCATTGCTGACGCTAACTACATCGACCATGTGGCGTTCGACCTGATTGTGAACTTCGAACGCATGATCGGGCGACATATTCCGCAGGCCGACATGGCACGCTGGATTGACTGCATTGCCCTCGACGGTGGAATCCGTGAAGGCGAGAACGAAGTGCAGGTGGTGCTGATTCATAGTAAGGGCGACAAGGCAATGGAGAACTTCACTCCGTCGAACTATGCAGAGGAACTGAACGGCAAGGCGTTCAAGGACCATCTGGGCGAGTTCACCTTCACCACACTGGAGGTGGAGGATATCGTGACTCGCACACAGTTTGTGAACGATGTGGTAGGTGCTGCGTGCATCCAACCGAATGTGAAACGTGTGATGATTATCCCTAACGGAGAGGATGGGGTGACCTACGACCAGTTGCGTGGAGCACTGCGTCATGTGGAAGATGACACTAAGCGAATCACGATGTTCGCCATGCAGCCAATGCAGGGTGGCAATTTCCGACAGGAGATTCTCGGGTACTCGCTGCTAAGCGCCCTCGGCATCAGGTCAGATGAAATAAAATAAAGACCCTCTCCCCTCGCGCTTTGCGCTCTTCCCTTGACAATTGCCGAGCCTCGGCTGCACTCGGGAATCAGAGAACAAGTTCTCATTCCTCTCGTTTGCACGAGCCTTCCCGTACCGCTTCGCTAGGGCGAGGGCATTGAAATGATTCGACTAATTGAGAGCGAACTAATTCGTAGAAAAAACAATAAAAAAAACATAATAAAAACTATGAGCAGAGTATTAATGATTGGCGCCGGTGGCGTCGCAACAGTTGCAGCATTCAAGATTGCTCAGAACCGCGATGTGTTCACTGAGTTCATGATTGCAAGCCGCCGAAAGGCAAAGTGTGACAAATTGGTAGAATCAATCCACAAGGCAGGCTATGATATGCCTATCCAGACAGCACAGGTTGACGCTGACGATGTAGAGCAGTTGAAGGCTCTCTTCAACGACTTCAAACCTGAACTTTGCATCAACCTCGCATTGCCTTATCAGGACCTGACAATCATGGACGCTTGTCTGGCTTGCGGAGTCAATTACATGGATACTGCCAACTACGAACCAAAGGACGAGGCTCACTTCGAGTACTCTTGGCAGTGGGCTTACCGTGAACGCTTCGAGCAGGCTGGTCTGACAGCAATCCTCGGTTGCGGTTTCGACCCAGGTGTCACATCTATCTTCACAGCCTATGCAGCAAAGCATCACTTCGACGAGATCCACTATCTCGACATCGTGGACTGTAATGCTGGCAACCACCACAAGGCTTTCGCTACAAACTTCAACCCAGAGATCAACATCCGCGAGATTACCCAGAAGGGACTCTACTATGAGGATGGCAAGTATATCGAGACCGAACCAATGGAGATTCATCAGCCACTGACATATCCAAATGTTGGTCCTAAGGAGTCATATCTGTTGCACCACGAGGAGATCGAGTCGTTGGTAATCAACTACCCTACCATCAAGCGTGCTCGCTTCTGGATGACATTCGGCGAGGCTTACCTGAAGCACCTCGAGGTAATCCAGAATATCGGTATGGATCGTATCGATGAGGTAGAGTACGAGGCTCCATTGGCTGACGGCACAGGCACAGCAAAGGTGAAGATCGTTCCATTGCAGTTCCTCAAGGCTGTATTGCCAAACCCACAGGATCTTGGCGAGAACTACGACGGTGAGACAAGTATTGGTTGCCGCATCCGTGGTATCAAGGATGGCAAGGAACATACATACTATGTTTACAACAACTGCAAGCACCAGGATGCTTACAACGAGACAGGTATGCAGGGCGTGAGCTACACCACTGGTGTTCCTGCAATGATTGGTGCAATGATGTTCTGCAAGGGCATCTGGAAGAAGCCAGGTGTGCACAATGTAGAGGAGTTCGATCCAGATCCATTCATGGAGCAGCTCAACAAGCAGGGCCTTCCTTGGCATGAGATTCACGATGGCGACCTTGAACTGTAATCCATCAAAAAAAAGTAAAATGTAAATCAATTGCATCCCATGGCAAAAAAGATAACAGAAGAAAAGCCTCTCGACCCAAAAGAGGCAAAGATGCAGGCCTTACAGGCTGCAATGGCAAAGATAGAGAAAGACTTCGGTAAGGGTTCAATCATGAACCTCGGCGAGGATAAGGTAGAAAAGATTGATGTCATCCCTACCGGTAGTATCGGATTGAACATGGCACTCGGTGTGGGTGGCTATCCAAAGGGACGAATCATCGAGATTTTCGGTCCTGAGTCATCAGGTAAGACCACCCTCGCTATTCACGCAATAGCAGAATGTCAGAAGCAAGGCGGTATCGCAGCATTCATCGATGCAGAGCACGCCTTCGATCGTTTCTATGCAGAGAAGTTAGGCGTTGACACCACCAACCTCTGGATTTCGCAGCCAGACAACGGTGAGCAGGCATTGGAGATTGCCGACCAGCTGATTCGTTCAGCAGCCGTCGACATCATCGTCATCGACTCAGTAGCAGCCCTCACACCAAAGGCAGAGATCGAGGGTGACATGGGTGAGAACAAGGTTGGTCTTCACGCACGACTCATGAGTCAGGCACTGCGTAAGCTCACAGCGAACATCTCGAAGACAAACACCACATGTATCTTCATCAACCAGTTGCGTGAGAAGATCGGTGTGATGTTCGGCAGTCCAGAGACCACCACTGGTGGTAACGCACTGAAGTTCTATGCATCCGTACGTATTGACATCCGCAAGTCATCAATCAAGGACGGTGATAATATCGTTGGCAACACCTGTAAGGTGAAGATTGTGAAGAACAAGGTAGCGCCTCCATTCAAGCGTTGTGAGTTTGAGTTGCCATTCGGCGAAGGCATCAGTCGTATTGGTGAGATCATCGACCTCGGTGTAACCCACAACATCATCAAGAAGAGTGGTAGCTGGTTCTCTTACAACGACACCAAGCTCGGTCAGGGCCGTGATGCAGCGAAAGTAATGCTGGCAGACAACCCAGAGCTCTGCGACGAGATTGAGAGCCTCATCATGGAAAAGCTTTCTGAGAACTAAATTCCTTTCACATATTAAATATTAGCCCACCCCTCACACAATCAGGGATGGGCTTTTTTATGTGAGAACCATATACAATTAGGCTTCGCAACCCTCGTTTGTCCAAATATTTTACTTCAGCATCAAAAAAACGGGGTACTTTTGTGAGAATGTGAGAATGTGAAAATGT
>JAUNIK010000279.1 GCA_030523505.1 Prevotellaceae bacterium
GTAGAACTGAATATGGATTGAGTGACTGATGGATAATGCTTGCATTAATCCTCAGACGATCAAGGCAGATTCAAGATGTTCATAGAACATCAAACTCACAAGCGGGGTCGATGTGCAGTAAATCGATTGAGTATCGATTTCAAACATCAGTGGGGAAATCCTCTGTGAAACAAGGCCAGAGCCGCAGTTGAATCAGTTAAGGATGACGGGGGAACTCGAAGAGTTAATTTTGGTTTTTTTCAATCCTGGATATTCGTTAATAAATTATGTCATTATGTCATTCTGTCTAAGAAATATAAAAATCCTTGTGGGGGTTATGGTGTTGTGTTTTCTTGCTTCGTGTGGCAAGAAGATACAACTGGCGGTGCCGGAGGGGTTCCAAGAGGAGGTGATGCTCAAGATGACTCCGGTGAAGGACCAGGGGAAGAGTGAACTGTGCTGGGTGTTCGCGATGCTGGCGACGATAGAGACGGAACATCTGATGCGGGGCGACTCGGTGAATATCTCGACGGACTTTCTGGCGCGTAAATATCTGGAGGAACAGGCTATTGAACGTTTCCGTTCGCATGGGGAGCAGCGTATCTCGTTGCGGGGCATGGCTCCGATGGCGCTGACGCTGTTGCGACGCTATGGGGCGATACCGTATGATGCGTATAACACAAGCGAGCCTATCAACTATAATGTGCTGTGTCGCAGGGTGGAGAAGGCGGTGGATCTAGCCATCGCTCAGAGAAAGGATGAGAAGGGCTGTCGTGAGGCAGTGGTGCAGTTGCTCGACGAGAATATAGGTTATCTGCCGATGTTCTGCTTTATGTATGGCTGTCAATATACCTTCCTGGAGTTTGCGCATTCGGTGTGCGAGAGGGATGAATATCAGTCGCTGACGAGCTTGAAGGACTATCCTTATGGTGAGACGGTGGTGCTGCCGTTCAAGGACAACCACTATGGGTGCAGGGCGCTGAATGTGGAACCGGAAAAGCTGGTGGAGTGCATCGAGGAGTCGTTGCGCCACGGTCATCCTGTGATGTGGGAAGGAGGTAGGAATGACGACCATGCGGTGTGTATCATCGGTATGGGAAAGGACAAGGACGGAAAGGAATATTTTGTTGCGAAGAACTCCTGGGGCGAGGATAACGAGACGAGGGGGATGATGTATATTGATAAAAAATACATTTCTCTCCACACTGCAATTGCAGTGAAGGAGGCTGAGCAATAGCGAAAAGGGGGGGTGGTTGACAAAAACCGAAATAAACCCCTTTAAGAGGATGGGTGCCTATCAGCACCTGATGCTACACTTCCACTTTGTGCTTATAGGAGCCAGCTCTTAACGCCCAAACTGAAAGCATATCATCACTTTCTTGCAGAAAGCCTTCATCCTCTTAAAGGCGATAAACAGAAAATAAACATTCACTAGAACGCGTACATTGTGTCAGTGTCTGTATCAAGATAGTAATGTTCACTTTGGTCACGCACTGGAGCGAAATTCCAAAGTATGCCGATGCGGGTATTCGTCAATCGCATATAATTCCACAACTGCTGACGGTGGTCAGGACAGAGAGTTTCTGCAGCTTTGCACTCTATGAAAGCCTTATCCTTCACATAGAAGTCAACATAGTGCTTATGATTGATTCGCTTGCCATGAAACTCTATAGAGAAATAGTACTCTCGGGTGCATGGCTTTATCTTGTGTTCTTCAAGGACAATCTCCAATGCGTCTTGGTACATATATTCGTTAAGGAATGGTCCCATATCGCGATGCACCTCTTGGCAACATCCATTGAGTTCGTAGCACCATTGCTTTAGCTTCTGGCACAAAACAGGATCTTTATCCACCAATCGCTTTATCTTATAGTTCTTCATTTGTTAGTAAGTTTTACCCTCTATAACGTATTCTTGTATCTTTTTATTGTTCTTGAGGTACGGTTTATTTTCTGTTTATCGCCTTGCGGTTATGTCGAGTGGTGAGCAGCACCACGCTGATGTGAGTGGTTCAAAATATCTGGATGCTTGCATACGAGGATTTTGAAACGCTCATAGCAGCAAGCCGACAGGCTCGACATAAGCACAAGGGGTTTATTCCGGTTTTTGTCAATTCAATAGCTCAGAGAAGCAAGAATCTTGCCAAACATCTCTCGTAAATCTTGTTATAAATCCCTTTTTCCGCACTACAAGACTATTAAAATTCCTCCCCATTATGGGGGAGGTGCCCCTTATGGGGCGGAGAGGGTCGCCTCCATTATCTCTGTCGGCCTTCCATCGTGGGTGAAGGCACCGAGGCGGTATTGCTGGGGATTGCATTCGGGTTCCCAGTAGAAGATGCCACGGCAATGGCCGTCGGTGAGGGTGCGGCATTCGTGGATGAGACGGCGGAACTGATCGCGACCTTCGACCATCACCTCGGGGTGCTCTTCATCGACTTCAAAGCCTGTCTCGGTGATCATCACATCGCACGAGTATTTCTTGCTTACCTTACGGATATTGTCGATACAGTCGGTGATGGTTGTGGCGGCATCGGGCTCCTTGCCACTCTGGATGCTCCAATATGGATAGATGCTCATGCCGATCATGTCGAAACGCGCGCCGTATTTTAATAAGGTGTCGAGGTTACGGTTGTAGAGGTCGTTATCGAAACCGTTGTCGAGGTGTACGATGACGATTGCCTCGGGAAACACCTCTTTCACTGCCTCATAACCGGCACGGAAGAAGCCTGCATATTGTTTCGGGTTACGTTCGAGGTGTCCCATGGAATAGGTGATGGTGGTGTTGCCGTTGGCATCTTTTATCTCCCAGCCTGTCACCGGGTCGGTGGCTACGCTCCACAGCATTCCGTTTGATATCTCATTGCCCACCTGCACCCATCGTGGGGTGATGTCGTGTTCACGGAGCATGGTGAGTATCTCGCGAGTGTGGTCGGCAAGGTCGCGCTTCATTCGCTTATACGAATGACCGGCCCATGATGCGGGGATGTTCTGCTTTGCAGGATCAGCCCACCAGTCGGAATAATGGAAGTCGATCATGATGTCCTGTCCGAGGGCTTTTGCACGCAGGCATTTGTTGAGCACATCGGCAGCACCACACCAGTTGCCGTGCTTCGACGGATCCACCCACACACGGATGCGCTGGGCGGTGACACCATAGTCGGCCATGAGCGACATCGCCTCACGCTCGTTGCCGGCATTGTCGTAGAACTTCTTGCCTTGTGCCTCATATTCCGTGAGCCATCCCATATCGGTGCCGAGCACGAAATCCTGTGCCAGAGCCGTGAGAGGCAGGAGGAGAAGGAGGAACGACAGTAGCAGTTGGCGGGCGAACTCCCACATGACGATGCCTGCTGTGACGCTGACATTCATGGAGTGCTTTGTGCCGAACTGCGGTATCTCGAGACAGGCGTCGCACATGTCGATGACCGACTGTTTCACGCCTTTCACCTCGTTGCCCATGATGACGGCATAGCGCTCGTGAGGGTCGTTACGGAAGTCGGTGTTCTGGAGCATGGTGCTACCCTCGCACTGTTCGATGGCATAGACGAAATAGCCATCGCGGTGCAACTGTTCGACGGCCTCCTCGGTGGTGGCGAAATAGCGCCATTCTACGGAGTCCTCGGCGCCGAGGGCAGTCTTGTGTATCTCCGGCATCGGCGGTTGGGCAGTGATGCCACAGAGGTAAACGGCCTGGAGGGCGAAGGCATCGGCAGTGCGGAACACGCTACCTACATTATGCAACGAGCGCACATCGTCGAGGACAACGATGAGCGGCATCTTCTGAGCCTCGTGGAACTGCTCCACCGACAGGCGTTCAATCTCGATTGTCTTGAGTTTTCTGATCATGAGTGCAAAATTAGCAAAAATTTTTGTTCTAACGCGAATTGCCGTGAATTAAACGCGAATTTTCGGGAATAATTATTTTTTGAACAAGAATTGAAAGAATTAAAAGAATTTATTTTTGTACTAACGCGAATGTCCGTGCGCTCGGCTCTGCCGCTTCGCTCGACGCAAGGAGGGCAGAAGAATTAAACGCGAATTTTCGGGAATATTTTTTTGAACATTAATTACCATTAATCTAACATTAATTTTTCATTAATTTATATTATACTGAGGTTCAAGGCCTTACGAGAATAATTAATGGATAATTAATGGCTAATTC
>JAUNIK010000280.1 GCA_030523505.1 Prevotellaceae bacterium
GGCTGGACGATAACCAGGGGCGTAGTTATAGCCCGACATTCCATTGCACCAGCGTGTAGGGTCGTAGGCTTTCACCTCTTCTGCCACTTCCTTTACTTCGAAAGCGCCCCAATTCTCGTTGAATGGCACCCATGTCACTATTGATGGACAACTCATGTGCTGATCCATAATCACCTTCAGCTCTCTGCGGAACTCACTGCGTACCTCCAACGAGTCGGCATCGTCAGGTTCCCAGATGTTAGGCATATCCTGCCATACCATCAGTCCAATCTTATCGCAGTGATAATACCAACGCTGTGGTTCCACCTTGATGTGCTTTCTTATCATATTGAACCCGCAACGCTTTGCCAGTTGGATATCATAGAACAGAGCTTCATCGGTTGGAGCGGTAAAAATTCCGTCAGGCCAGTAACCCTGGTCGAGAGGACCGAGATGGAACACGAACTTGCCGTTGAGCAATGGGCGAAGCACGCCATCAACCTTACCGACTGTGCACGAGCGCATACCGAAATATGAACCTACTGCATCGACGGTCTTGCCACCCTTTGTGCGGAGTTCCACCTTGAGGTCGTAGAGGAACGGGCTGTCGGGACTCCACAGTTTGGCGTCCTTGATAGGCAGATAGAAACAAGCATTGGTTGTGCCCTTCGCCTCCGACACTTTCTTTCCTCCATCAGAAGCTGCCACATATACCTGTGCGTCGTCATCGGCTATGACAGTGATTGCCAGTCGGTTGTTCTCAACCTCAGGAATGAGTTTCAGACTACCGATATGCTGCTTTGCCACTGGTTCGAGCCATACTGTCTGCCATATTCCCGAATTGAAGGTATAGTCGCCGCGAGGACCGTTCTTGCCCGAAGGCACACGACCATCGTTAGGATCCCATGCAGCCACAACGAGCTCATTCTCGCCTTTCTTCAACGCATCTGTTATATCAAACGAGAAAGCATCGTAACTGCCCTTGTGAGTGCCCACCTTCTTGCCGTTCACGAATACCGTAGCCTCATGGTCAACGGCTCCGAAATGCAACAGCACATTCTTGCCTTTCCACTTGCTTGGTACAGAGAAAGTACGCTTGTACCACATGTTCACTTCCTGCTTGCGCTTAATGCCCGAGAGGTCGGACTCCGGAGGGAATGGCACACGGATTTTTTCTGTGTACTTTTCAAACTTCACTGCTGTCTGTGCATCCTTTGCTTCAGGTGCTTTCTCGCCACCGATATACTGCCACATACCGTTAAGGCAGAGCCACTCCGAGCGCACCATCTGTGGACGAGGGTATTCCGCCAGTGGCACCTCAGCAGCCATTGCCTCCCTACTCCACGGTGTAGGAAGTGTGAACGATGATATATCCTGGGCTTGCATCTCGCCTGTAAACACTAATGCGAGTCCCATCAACAATAATTTTCCAATTATGTTCATAATAACAAAACGTTTATTTCGATAATAAAATTTACTCATGCCACGCATCCCAGTCGCTGTCAACTTCCTTACTGAGTCCATAGCCGTTGTTGTCGTCACCACCGCTATAACCGATATTGTCATTGGCGCTCAGCGTGGCTAAGAACTTATTCAGTTCTGCCTTCATCACGGATGTAACAGGAGTTGTATATTGCTTCTTTTCCATTTTCCCTGTGATTTTATTTATTGACAAACTTACGACCATTAACGATTACGATACCCTTATAGCCATTCAACGTAACACGCTGACCCGCAATATTGTAAATGCTGTTCGCGCTTCCAGCCTGCCCTGAGCTTGTCGAAGGGTCATCGTTTTCGTTTTCGTTAAAATGCACACCCCTTATCCCCGTTTCTTCATCAAGGAGGGTATAACCCTTGGCATTGCCTGAAGTCACAGGGATGGCAAGATAAGCCGTACCGGCACGCGACTTGAACGGTCCGCCGTTGGCTGCACCCCACCAGAATCCGAGGGTGGAAGGATTGCGTGTCTCATCCTCCCAGGCAAGCTGATAGAAGATATACGAACCGTCGGTTTCCTTGGCAACAGAAGCCGCACGGAGCATATTGCTCTCTGGGGCAATCTTCTCAAGGGTGTTCGACACGTTGTTTATCGAATAGTAGTACTTCACCGGCTGACCGTCTGTCGAACATACCAATACTCCGGTGTTGGCTGGCACATAATAGCCCTCCACACATCCGTCGTTCTTTGTCATATCGGTGACACACGATACCGAACCGTCAGCTATGGTTTCTATCCTCAGCGCATTGCTTTCCACGAGTACTGTCTGCACCTCGGCAGCCTGCTGAGCATCGATGATCACTGGTCGGTCGCTGCTGAATGTGGCGTAATACCTACCATTGGTATCGTTAGCAACGAAGTCGATGGTGCCGTAGTCCTCGATGTAGTCGTAGCGTGTACCGGTGACATTCGCCATATTGAACTCGCTGGCACTGTAGTTGTAGCTTACAGCCTGCACACCGACGGTATATCGGTCTTCCGACACATTATTAAATATATATACAGGTTTCTCGTCACCACTGACATAATACTGGTTGAACGAAGCATAGCCTTTCTGCTTGCCATTCTCCAGCACCGCTGGCACAAGGAGTCGCACATCACCGGTGGTCTGGTTGCGCAGGAAGATGTTATACATCGGACAACCGCCGGTAACAGCGAGAGCTGACGGTTCCCAGCCCACTATCACCTTTCCGTTCTCATAGCGTGCCTCAACACCCACCGGTGTCGCTGGTGCTACAGGAGTAGCGCCAGGAGTGATATTGTAGAATATCTCGGATTTCTCCTTGCGACGGTCGGTCCATCCCACTGATGCGAGGTCGAGCTTTCCGTCATCGTTGAAGTCGCCGAACGACATTGTGCCAGGGTTGCTTTCAATGCTCCATGCACCTCCGAACAGTGTGTTGCCCTGTTCCTCGGTATCAAAATGAGTGTTGGTGTAAGACCCCACGCTGCCGTTGGTGATGCTCACTCCATAGCGCATACGACGTCCGTCGTTAGCCCAACCTTGCTGCAGCACATCCGGACAGTCGTCGCCATTGAGATCCACCATTGAATAAAGGTAGTCTGACGAGGTGCAGAACGGAGCGATAGCCGTCTGTAGTTCTCTGAACTGGAACGCATCGCCGCCCGGTTCTGTTTCATTCAGAAGCACCATAGCCTGCTTCTGCATGTCATCCTTATGCGAACCACCGATATACACATCGAGGCGACCGTCCTGATTGTAGTCGAGGGCGGTGATGACACTCTGATACATACCATACTGATGTCTGAAATCGCTCATGTTGTGATATCCCATAGAGTGCATCACGTCTTCTGTCACCTCCTCAAAAGGCACAGAAGCGTTGCCTGTACCACGATAGAAGCGTATCGACATTCCATCGTCCTCCCAACCCACGCACACGATATCCTGCCATCCGTCGGCATTGAAGTCGCCGAAGGTGACGCCACCTTCGCTCTGGGCGCACAGTGTCTGTGCTACGGTAAAGCCATTGCCACGGTTGTTGTGAAGTACTTTTACAAAGCGAAGACCCACATCGTGGTTGTCGCCTTGGAACACAAAGTCTGGATAACCATCGTTGTCGTAGTCGCCCACATTCATGATGCACGCCTTTCTGCCGTAGTTCCAGCTCACATCAGCACCGACCTTGTATCCGAGGGTGCGTAGCGTCTCGTCAGGCACCACCTCGAACTTTCCGTCGCCAAGACCCTTCACGAGGAGCAGCTCTCCCCTATCGGTATTCTCGCCGTTGAAATAGTCGCTGTGCCATGTGTTGTTGCCACCGATATTGAGGAAGAGCATATCGAGGATGCCATCCTGGTTGTAATCGAGGGTCACCGAACCGAGACCGTAGGCTACTATCGGCAGTCCGTTGTCGGAATACGACAGGTCGAACTGTCCCTCACCTTTGTTTGTCACCAGACAAGGGTAGCTACCCCAACCCATAGCCATGCTTGTTCCGCCATAGAAGAGGTCCATCAGTCCGTCACCGTTATAGTCGCCCCACAGAGCATATCCACGGTGTTGCGGCATCAGTTCGTTCTCGCCAGGCACACTCTCGCTGCAGTGTATGTCGGGATTGCTGCTGAACAGCAACGACTTAGTCTGTTCGTAGCTTGGCATCTTCAGCTGTTCAGGCTTACAACGGAAATTATTGTCGATGAT
>JAUNIK010000281.1 GCA_030523505.1 Prevotellaceae bacterium
ATTGCTTATCTTTTTGGTACTGACGAACTCGGTTTTGAATTCGTATTGTATGAGGAATATGGTGCAGACTACGACTTCTCTATCCCACCACAGCAGGCAACTGTTATGGATAACTACAAGATGATCATCGAAGACCTCCAGAAGGCAGAGCAGTTGCTTCCTGACTGCCGTAACATCGATGCAGCAAACTTCGGTCGTGCAAGCAAGCAGGCTGCTGTAGGTTACATGGCAAAGGTTTATGCATACTGGGCATGTTGGGACAAGAGCCAGTGGGCAAATGTAATCACATGTGTTGACAAGCTCGAGAGCCAGTATGGTCGTGCACTCGTTAACAACTACAACGATCTCTTCTCTGATGACTTCTCTAAGTGGAACAACTCTGAGTACATCTTCGCAATGCCTTCAAACGGTGGTGCTAACGGTGGTGGCTGTGAGTTCCCTGGCGTAGTTCTCGAGAACAAGGGTTGGGGTGTGTTCAACGGCTGGGGCCAGAACAAGCCTTCATACGACATCTTCGAGCAGTTTATGGCCGATGATGCAAACCTTATTGACGCTAACAAGGGTAACATCCGTAAGGTTCGCTCAGTTCTTGAGTACGGTCAGGAGTTCCAGTTCAATGGCGAGACTCGTCGTTTCTTCTCACAGTCAGATGTTGAGGCTGGTTTCATGATCAACAAGTATATGGACCCATTCGGTCACGCAGATTTCTGTGCATCTGACGAAAAGGGTATGGGTTATGTAAATACTTCTGGTGACTGGCCAACAGCTCGTCTGAATGTGCCTATCCTCCGCTTTGCCGACCTTCTTCTCCTCCGTGCTGAGGCTAAGATCGTTAACGGTCAGGATGGTGCTGCCGATATCAACAAGGTTCGTAACCGTGCTAACGTTAAGTCGCTCGACCACCCAGCAACAATGAAGGATGTCTATCATGAGCGTCGCGTTGAGCTCGCATTCGAGTTCTACGATCACCTCTATGACTTGAAGCGTTGGCACAAGAGCGGTGATGCAGAAATCAAAGCTCTTGCAGCTGCTGAGTTGAACGCACGTCCACGTGTACGTGTTTACGAAGATCGTTCTAACCCAGATGCAAACTTCGTTATTGCTCCTTACAACGACTACACAGACAAGGGTTCAAATGCTTACGTAGATGGTAAGATTACATTCCCATTCCCAAGTGAGCAGGTAGCCAAGTCAAACGGTGCACTCAAGCAGAATTCTTTCTGGAAGTAAAAAAGAAGTCGACTAATCGACAACAAAGCATAATAAAGGATGCGTCCCAATCGGGGCGCATCTTTTTTATAGGTAACTATATACCTTTTTATAATAGGAGGCAGTACGGAATTAGCGTTTTTTATAGTTCATAATGGACATTTTCTCGCATACTTTTTGTATCTTTGCATATGATTATATTAAATTACTAATAACTCATAACAAGTATCATGATAAAGAAAACAATCCTAATGGCAATTGCATGTGTGATAACACAGTTTGCCTGCGCTGAAAACTTTGAGAAACAAACCTACACTCACCCAAATCCTTACCCTGTAGAGACTATCAAAGCTCCTAAAGGCAAGAAAGTGAAGAACGTAATCATGATGATCGGTGACGGTATGAGCCTCGTACATATACAGAGTGCTTGGACTTGCAACCGTGGTCATCTGTGGCTTGAGAATGCCACTCATATCGGTCTCTCTGAGACCCCTATCGTACGCCGACTCATCGCTGACTCGGCTTCTGGCGGTACTGCACTGGCTACTGGTACACAGACTCTATACCACGCTGTCGGCGTTGACCCAGAGGGCAATCCTGTTCCTTCGCTCATCAACTACGCTCACGACAAAGGTCTCTCTACCGGTGTGGCTGTGACATGCCGTCTCTGGGATGCTACTCCTTGCGACTATATGGCTCACAACATCGACCGCGACCTGGAGGAGAACCTCATCGGCCAGTTCCCTGACTGTCCTGTTGACTATGTCTTCGGTGGTGGTGCAAAGATGTTTGAGAAGCGCGAGGACGGCCGTAACATCTTCGATGAACTGAAGGCTAAGGGCTACAATATCTCACGCTCTTACGAGGATTTCCTGCAGTGGAACGGTGGTAAGACATACTGCGTGCCATTTGACAAGGACACACCTGACCCAGAGTTCCGTGGCGATATGCTGGCAAAGGCTTCGCTCAAGGAGGCTGACCTGCTATCAAAGAACAAGAAGGGTTTCTTCCTGATGGTGGAAGGTTCACAGCTCGATGACTTCGGTCATTCAAACAATATCGGCATGCTCATGGAGGAGACTCTCGACTTCGACCAGACTGTCGGTGCAATGATGAAATGGGCTGCCGAGGACGGTGAGACTCTCGTCATCGTTACTGCCGACCATGAGACTGGTGGTCTTGCACTCATCGGTGGCGACCTCGACGAAGGTCGTGTAGAGGTGAAATTCACCACCGACGACCACTCCGGCACAATGGTTCCTGTCTATGCCTTCGGTCCTGGTGCAGAGAACTTCACTGGTTTCATGAAGCAGAAGGACATCTGCTGGAAGATCAAGGAGATTCTGAAGTTATAAAAAAGACCCCCTCCGCCTCCCCCGTAAGGGGGAGAGAGGGAAGCCTCACCCCCACCCCCTTGACAATTGCCGAGCCTCGGCTGCACTCGGGAATCAGAGAACAAGTTCTCATTCCTCTCGTTTGCACGAGCCTTCCCACGAGGCGAGGGGAGACCATCCGGGGACGCACTTTCAGAAGGAGTAACCTAATGTCTTCCTCCCATCACGGGAAGGACTTGTGCAGATACCGAGGGGCAGAGCCCTGGTCATATATTTTCTTTATATAATTATCGAAACAGGGTATATTCACAGTGATTCAAGATAACTACAACAAAATGAACAAGATGATATGTTTGCTGATGGGGATGTTATGCGGCATCGCGGCCTCAGCACAAAGTGTTTACGATGTAACATCTTTTGGCGCAAAAGGTGACGGACACTCCGACGATGCAACCTTCATCCAGAAGGCTATCGACAAGTGTTCTGCCGAGGGTGGTGGAATCGTGCTTTTCCCTCGTAACCACACCTTTATCGCTGGTCCATTGGAACTGAAGTCGAATGTAGAGTTGCATCTCGAATCGACAGCAAGTCTCGTTGCCAACCCCGACGAGAGCATATATCATCTTAGTGCCTTCGGCAAGAACGAGGGCGAAGGAATGTTGTGGATTTTCGCAAAGAACGCCGATAATATTTCCATCACTGGTCGTGGTACTATCGACGGTAATGGAATAGCCTTCATGGGGGCAGAACTGAGCGATTCTTACGAACTGAAACCTGTCACCACGTTCGATCCGCGTCCACATCCTCTCACACTGATAGATGTGCGCAAACTGCTCATCCGCGATGTCACCATCAAAGATGGTGCTTACTGGACAGTACACCTCGTGGGTTGCAACGACGCTCTCATCGATGGCATCAGTCTGCTCAACAACCTCAAGATTCGTAATGGTGATGGCATCGACATCGACCACTCACGCAATGTGCGTGTTGCCAACTGCCATATCACTTCGGGCGATGACTGTATCTGTCTGAAGAACCGCCGTGAGTTTGAGGAGTACGGCCCTTGCAAGGACATCACTGTCACCAACTGCGTCATGGCTTCACGCTCGTGTGCCATCAAGATTGGCAGCGAGAATATGGACTCTATCGCTAATGTCGTTATCGACAACTGCGTGATAAAAGCCAGCAACCGAGGTCTTGGTATCCAGAACCGCGACGAGGGTACCGTCACCGATGTCATCTTCTCCAACATTCAGATGGACTGCCGATTGTGGTCTGACGTGTGGTGGGGCAAGGCTGAGCCGATATATGTCACCTCCTACCCTCGTGCTAACGGCAATCACAAGGATGCCAACTGGCGCTTCCCTAAGGGCGAGATAGAAGGCCGTTGTGGTGAGGTGAGCCGTATCTACTTCAACAACATCACTGCTGTGGCAGAGAACGGATGTTTCATCGGTGCCGACACTGCTGATAAGATGCACGATATCTATCTCAACAATGTCTGTATCAACCTCGTTGACCGTGGTCAGTACCCTGGTGGCGTCTATGACAAGCGTCCTTGTAAAGGCGAGGGGTTCGTTGTGGGCAAGACCTA
>JAUNIK010000282.1 GCA_030523505.1 Prevotellaceae bacterium
CGGAATCTGGACAGCACCATCTGACGAGGCTCTCAAGCACGACATCGAACTCTCTATGCAGGCTGGCTTCAATGGTGCACGTCTCCACCAGAAGGTGTTCGAGGAGCGTTTCCACTATTGGGCTGACAAACTTGGCTACATCACTTGGGGTGAGGCTCCTTCATGGGGTATGAATGCTAATAGCCCTGAGGTGGCTCGTAACTTCCTCACAGAGTGGAGCGAGGAGATTGTTCGCGACCGTAACCATCCATCAATCGTTACTTGGACTCCAATGAACGAGGAGTGGTGGCCAGACCGTGTTCAGTTCCCACGTTTTGTTTCAGATGTATATGACCTTACAAAGCAGCTCGACCCAACACGTCCTGTATGCGATGTTTCAGGTGGTGTACACGTAAAGACAGATATATGGACAACTCACAATTATGAGCAGAATCCAGCTCGTCTCCAGGAAATTATCTTCAACGGTGAGCGTTGGTTCCAGACTCCAAACAATACCCTCGATGTGCCTCGCACAAATGTTGGTTTCAACCGTCCAGTAGAGTACAACCCTTACGATTACCCAACTTACGACGAGGCTAACATGCCTTATATGCTCGATGAGTTTGGTGGTATCAAGTGGGTTAAGGGTCAGGACACAGAGACTGGCAATAGCAACACCTCTTGGGGATATGGCGAGCCACCTCATTCTCTCGAAGAGTTCTATACTCGTCTTGAAGGTCAGATTGATGCATTGATGAACATCGCTGACAATGTATGGGGTTATACCTTCACACAGCTCACAGACGTTGAGCAGGAGCAGAACGGTGTTTACTTCTACGATCGTACTTCTAAGTTCGATATGAAGCGCATCCATGCTATCTTCTCAAAGAAGCCAGCTAATTCTAAGTAAATAAGAAGCCTCACCCCCTAACCCCATCCGGGGGAAGGAAGAAACGATAACCTTAGTTTTCGTCATCGTTTTCGTTTTCGTAATATATAAGCTCTCAGTGTTATTGCACTGGGGGCTTTTTTCTTTGCGAAGGCTGAATGACACTATTTCTTCCAATGCTTGTATTATGCCTATATTAATAATGTGGTGCACTTGGCTATTTCAATTCTTTGTTGTAACTTTGCTTAGAATTAACAACCAACTGATATGAGAAAATCCAAATTATTCCGTTTTGCTTTCGCTTTTGCTATCGCCATTGCATTCGTTTCATGCACCGGTGGGGTAGTGGAGAAAACCAGCCGTGGAGTCATTGTTAGAATTGAAAATGCTACCGAAGGTGCTCCTTCGATGGTTCGCCTTGAGGTTTGTGGTGAGAAGATAATCCGCGTGTCGGCTACACCAGAGAAGAAGTTCGCTGACCCACAGAGCCTTATCATTGTCGATCAGGAAGAGCAGACTCCTTTCGATGTGGCTCAGCATGGCGACACCGTTGTAGTGTCAACAGCCTCATTGCAGGCGAATGTCCTCACAACCACTGGTGAGGTGTGGTTCACTGATTCTGTCGGCGAGATGTACCTTCGTGAGCAGATTGGTGGTGGCAAGACATTCAAGCCATATCAGTGTACACAGACTCATGCTGATGGAAAAGATGAGACATATAAAGGCTGGAGCTCGCGCATAGTATTCGAGTCGCCTGAGGACGAGGCATTCTATGGTCTCGGTCAGCATCAGGCTGATGAGTGGAACTATAAGGGCCGCAACGAGGAATTGTTCCAGTATAACACCAAAGTCAGCATTCCTTTCGTTGTGTCAAGCAAGAACTATGGTGTGCTTCTCGACAGTTATTCGCTCTGTCGTTTCGGCAATCCTAACCCATACGAGCAGTTGCAGCGCCTCTTCAAACTCACCGACAAGGAAGGTGTAGAGGGTGCTCTCACTGGTACTTATACTTCGCCTGAGGCAGAGACACTCGTTCGCCGCGAGGACTCACTCTATTTCGAGAACCTCAAATCGGCAAAGAACCTCCCACAGTTCCCGATGAATCGCGCAACAGTGGTTTACGAGGGAACCCTCGAACCGCTGGCAAGTGGTGAATATGAGTTCTGCCACTACTATTCTGGTTATCAGCGCATCTTCATCGATGGTGTTGATGTATATAACGAAGATGTGGCAGGAACTGGTTCCAACGACCAGACTATCTGGCGTACAGCATGGAATCCTAATGCCCGCAAGTTCCGCATTAACCTCGAGACAGGCAAGAAGTATGCGTTCCGTCTTGAGTGGACTCCTGATGGAGGCGAGGCATACTGTGGATTGCGTGCCTATGCACCGGTTGATCCTGCTGAGCAGCAGAAACTCTCTCTCTGGAGTGAGATGACAAAGCAACTCGACTATTACTTCGTTGCCGGCGACAACTCCGACGAGGTTATCAAGGGCTATCGCTCACTCACAGGTAAGGCACAGATCATGCCAGACTGGTTGCTCGGTTACTGGCAGAGCCGTGAGCGCTATAAGACTCAGGACGAGATTCTCGATGCACTCCGTGGTTTCCGCGAGCGTCATCTGCCTATCGACAATATCGTGATGGACTGGAACTACTGGGTACCTGACTCATGGGGCGCTTTCGAGTTTGACCCAGAGCGATTCTCAGATCCAAAGGGCATGATCGACACCATCCATGCCAACAATGCGAAGATCATGATTTCTTGCTGGCCAAAGTATTATCTCACCGTTGATAACTTCAAGGAACTCGATGAGAAGGGCATGATCTATCAGCAGTCGGTCAAGGACTCTATCTACGACTGGCTCGGATATAAGTATGGTTTCTATGATGCCTACGATGAGACAGCACGAAAGATTTTCTGGCGTCAGCTCTACGAGAAACTCGGCACCATCGGTATGGATGCATGGTGGATGGATGCTTCTGAGCCAAATGTCCGTGACTGTACCGATCTGGAATACCGTAAACTCCTCTGTGGTCCTACTAAATACGGTTCTTCCGACGAGTTCTTCAATGCCTATTCCATTGTCAATGCCGAGGCTATCTACGATGGCCAGCGCGCTTATGAAAGTGCTATAGAGAAAAAGGACATAAAGGCAGAAGATTCAAAGACTCTTCAGGCCGACACCAAGTGGGACCAGCGTGGTTTCGGCAATGAGTTCTCACCAGAAAACAAGCGTGTGTTCCTCTTGACACGTAACGGATTCGCATCAGAGCAGCGCTATTCTACAGCCACATGGTCGGGTGATATCGGTACCCGTTGGGAGGATATGAAGGCACAGGTGACTGCCGGACTCAACTTCTCTATCTCTGGTGTGCCATACTGGAGCCAGGACATCGGTGGATTCTCTGTTGAGAAGCGCTATGAGGCAGCACAGCGACTCTTTGATGCATCGGGAGTAGAGAATGCCGACCTCAAGGACTGGCGTGAGTTGAATGCCCGTTGGCATGAGTGGGGTATGTGGACACCAATGTACCGCTCACATGGTCAGTTCCCATTCCGCGAACCATGGAACATCGCTCCTGAAGGTCATCCAGCCTACGAGGCAATCAAGGCATGTCTCGAACTGCGCTATCATCTCTTGCCATATATCTATTCGCTTGCAGCTGATGTGCATTTCAACGATTACACCATCATGCGACCAATGGTTATGGACTTCGGCAAGGATAAGAATGTGCTCAATATCGGCTATCAGTACATGTTCGGTCCTGCATTCATGATCAATCCTGTCTATACATATAAGGCTCGCTCACGCGAGGTTTACTTCCCACAGAACACCGTCTGGTATGACTTCTTCACCGGTGCTGTAGCCTCGAATGGCGGTGAGAAGAAGACCGTTGCTGCTCCTTACGGCAATATCCCAGTATATGTCCGTGGTGGTTCTATCATCCCTGTCGGTCCTGCTATGGAATACACCCAGCAGAAGAAAGCCGAGAACATCCGTCTGTTCGTTTACGAGGGAGCCGATGGCGACTTCACACTCTACGAGGACGAGGGAGTGAACTATGGTTATGAGGCTGGTCGTTATGCCAAGATCCGCATCAAGTATGATGATACTAAGAAGACAGTTACAATCTGCGATCGTAAGGGCGAGTTCCCTGGAATGCTGAAGAATCGCAAGTTCACTGTAGTCTTTGTCCACAAACACAATGCTGTCGGCTACAATCCTGATGTCGCTGGTCAGGAAGTAACCTACACCGGCAA
>JAUNIK010000283.1 GCA_030523505.1 Prevotellaceae bacterium
GAATTTTACAAGATTAGCATCAAACCCAACAGGGTTGCACTTCTCAAAGGGGTTTTTATTGTTTTTTTCAATCTTCAACCGTACGGGTCGAAATCTTTTGTGCAAAGGTAGTAATAATTCTGCTGCAACTTGGTTGCAAAGCAAGAAAAATAGCCATATTTGAATAAAATATAAGAAAAAGTGCTTATGAAAGGCAAAATTACGGTCAAATTGTTGCTTAATTAATAAAAAAGGACTAATTTTGCTATCAAATTGTAAAAGAGCAAACATTAAGATGGAAAAGATTGATAAACTTGACAAAAAGATCCTGAGTATTCTGTCAAAAAATGCCCGTATGCCATTCAAGGATGTGGCAAGCGAGTGTGGCGTTTCCCGTGCTGCAATCCACCAGCGTGTGCAGAAACTCATCGAGGATGGAGTGATAACAGGTAGCGGATTCAATGTAAATCCAAAGTCGCTTGGCTACCACACATGTACCTATGTTGGTATCACCCTCGAGCGTGGTAGTATGTATCGCAATGTTGTGGAGCAGGTGGTGCAGATTCCAGAAATTGTAGAGGTGCACTTCACCACTGGTCCTTACACAATGCTCATCAAGTTGTATGCACGCGACAACGAACAGTTGATGGATCTCCTCAACAACAAGTTGCAGGGCATTCCGGGTGTTGTGTCAACCGAGACCCTCATCTCATTGGAACAGAGTCTCAAACGAGAGATAGCAGTACCAGACAATAATTAATATATGGGGGAGTCGATGGCTCTCCCATTAGTATCTATACAGGTGGACTACAATTTAGAAAATCATCTTAAAACTATCTACTCACGATATCCCGAAGGCCGTCGTAAGCCTGTTGTGGGCATCACAGCCAACCATAAGGATATCAATACCGGTGTGCGCGATCGTTACTGCCAACAGGTGGTAGCCGCTGGTGGTGTGCCAGTGATCATCCCTCCTGTCGATGATGCAGATGTCATCATCGAGACTCTTGAACGCATCGATGCACTGCTCCTCACCGGTGGAGCCGACCACGACCCACACTGGATGGGCGAGGAACCATCGCCATTGTTGGGCAATGTCAACGAGGTGCGCGACCTGCCCGAACTGCTCATCACCCGTCTTGCCTTCAACCGCCAGGTGCCTATCCTTGGTATTTGCCGAGGCATTCAAACCATGGCAATAGCATTGGGAGGACATGTGGCGCAGGATTTGTCTCTTTCGCCCAACCTCAAGCCTTCGCCTGTGTTGAAGCATTCGCAGGAAGAGGAGCGCGATGTGAAAACCCACTCGGTCACTATCGACAAGTGCTCCACCTTATATAGCATTTACGCGTGCGAGAAGTTGCAGGTGAACAGTTTCCATCATCAGGTTGTTGACTCTATGGGCTCTTTTTTCAGAGCCGTGGCATGGTCGGACGATGGACTCATCGAGGCAATGGAGAGCACAGAACATAAAGCACTGCTCGGTGTGCAGTGGCATCCTGAATGGCTCGAAGAGGAAGGCTTGCAACTGTTCCGTTGGCTTGTTGACGAAGCGGCAGTCTATGCCCATGCGAAGGATATCCATGGCAAGACGCTCACCATCGATAGTCACTGCGACACTCCGATGTTCTTCCCTCAAGGTGCCGATTTCTCACGGCGCGATGATAAGATTCTGGTTGATTTCCACAAGATGACCGACGGTCGCCAGGATGTAGTCACCATGGTGGCTTATGTGCCACAGCCTGTTGACGGAAAGACCTGGCACGATGTGGCGCCATTCCCTTGCGAAGGTCCGAAAGCCTACGCCGATCTCATCTTCGACAAGATGGAGGCTATCATCAATGCGCATCCAGAGCATATAGCCAAGGCGTGCAACTTCGATGAGGCTTTGCGCAACAAATATATGGGCAAGAAGTCGGTGATGTTCGGCATTGAGAACGCCCTTGCCATTGAGAATGACCTCGATAATGTGCGCCATTTCGCAGAGCGTGGAGCCGTGTATTTCACATTGTGCCATAATGGCGACAACCAGATATGCGACTCAGCCCGTAAGTCTTTGAACACATGGGGCGGTGTGAGTCCGTTTGGCGAGAAGGTGATACACGAGATGAACCGCTATGGGGTGACGGTGGATTTGAGCCATGCCGGTGAACGCTCGTTCTACGATGCGATAGAAATAAGCAGTGCTCCGGTGGTATGTTCCCACAGCAACTGCAAGGCTCTGTGCAATCATGAGCGCAACCTCACCGACGATCAGCTCCGTGCATTGGCACAGGCTGATGGTGTGTGCCAGATAACCCTCTATGAAGGATTTGTGGCGGAGAACCCGTCGGAGGCTGATATCATAAAGGCCATCGACCATCTAAACCACGCTGTACGGCTCATGGGTGTAGAGCATGTGGGCCTTGGCACCGATTTCGATGGTGACGGAGGCATCCGAGGCATTCGCAATTCAAGTGAGATGTTGCAGTTCACCCGTCAGTTGCTCAAAAACCGCTACTCCGACGAGGAAATAGCCTTGATATGGGGTGGCAACTGGATAAGAGCCCTTAGAAGATTGGAAGTTAAGGGGAGTTAAGGGAAGTTACCGGTCGCCTTGCTCCCTGAGAAGTTAAAGGACAATAGCTTTTATTGCGAATGGGATTGGACAGTGAAGAGACATTCGTCCCTTCGCTCGGCCCAAAGGGACGCTTTCATTAAGAAAGAACTTCCTATAACTCCCTATAAATTCACATAACTCCTAAATTAATATTAAAAATATGAAGAATAAAGCAATAGTATATGTGTGTGGAGGGCTGTGTTTGTTGGCGCTGATGGCGTTCATAGCTCAGCCGGTGATGGGTGCCTTCGGAAAGAAAAAGAAGAAGGACAAGGAGATTGTGGTTGTTGAACCAACCCTCATCTTCAGTGCAGATTCAGCCTATCAGTATTGTGCCGCACAGTGTGAGTTTGGTCCTCGCACCATGAACTCCGAGGCGCACGACCTCTGTGGTGCATGGATAAAGGCAAAGTTCGCTGAGTTTGGTTGCAAGGTGGAGAGTCAGAAAGCCGATCTCAAAGGCTATGACGGAACAGTGCTTAAATCAGAGAATATCATTGCCCGTTTCAATCCTGAAGCCCTGCAGCGTGTGTTGCTCTGTGCCCACTGGGACAGCCGTCCTTGGGCCGACAACGATGCCGATGAGGCTAACCACAAGACACCGGTGATGGCCGCTAACGACGGAGCCAGCGGTGTGGCAGTGATGTTGGAACTCGCACGCCTGTTCAACGAAGCGAAGGGCGACACAGCCCTCGTGGGTAAGTTGCCACGTATAAATGAGATAGGTGTCGATTTCATCTGTTTCGATGCCGAAGACTGGGGCACCCCTCAGTGGGCCGGTGTCCAGGATGACCCTGACTCATGGGCGTTGGGAGCACAGTATTGGTCGAAGAACTACAACAGTGCCACCGACGGTGCTTATCAGTATGGCATTCTCCTTGATATGGTTGGTGGTGAAGGCGCGAAGTTCTACATCGAGTATTTCTCCAACCAGATGGCTTCGAGCGTAGTATCGTCAGTATGGTCGGCAGCCGAGAAGATAGGCTATGGTTCGTATTTCCCAAAGAGCGAGGGCGGAGCCATCACCGACGACCATCTGCCAGTGAACAAAGACGCACGAATACCTTGCATCGACATTATCCCATATTATCCTGACTGTCCTCAGAGTTCGTTTGGTCCAACATGGCACACAGTGAACGACACAATGGATAATATATCGCCAAGTACATTGAAGGCAGTAGGTCAGACCATAGCATATCTGCTTACGGAGTAGCCCCCTCCTATATCTGCCCGGCTTCAACTTGTCGCACTACGCGCTCTGTCACGCGGTCGACGCCCTCGGGCTCATATTGCTTCTTCAGCGAGGCACCGAAAGCCCAGGCAAACGCCTGATAGAATCCGGCACGCACAGGACCGAGGAATGCCTGAATAAGATTGTATGATGATGAGGCACACTCGCGATGAATGAGTTTTATAAGCAACTTACCCTGTGCATAGGTCAGTTTCTTCATTCGTGGCGTATATTCCTTCATGATGCTCTTTTCCACATACGCCATGTGAGCCTGACGCGCTTTCTCGTTAGGCAAGGTCTGCATATATTC
>JAUNIK010000284.1 GCA_030523505.1 Prevotellaceae bacterium
CCCAATCTGCATAACAGTAACTGTCGTTACATGGCTGCACTGGAAAATATGGCCCAATGGCCAAAAAATTCGCGATATGCGAAAAAATATAATGGTGCGCGGCGAGCCTTTACCCGGATGATATTTTCCCTATTGAGGCTCCGTGCGTAGCTATTTTTCGCCATTGGGCGATTTTTGGGCAATGCCTATTTTCCAATATGCCCAGTGAGGAATGCAGTTCCTCGCAGGTAGATGCAGCAAGGCTACCGGGAGTTCACTCACGTGGAGACTTGTGCAGATACCGGAAGGTCGTTAGACCTGGGCATATATTTTCTTTGAATAATTATCGAAACACGGGGTTTTCCCAGTGATCTATTTTTATTCTTCTTTCTTGTGGAGCAGTCCGTATCCGTCGGTCATCTTCGCACGGCGGTCGCGAATTGCTATCAGTTCATCATTGGTGCCAATGGAAGGCAGATCGTTCTTGCGGCTGTCTTCGAGCATCTTCCATGCAAACTCCGATGCTATTACCGAATCGCGGAAAGAGGGGAGACGGCTGCTGTCGCCATGACGTATAGCCCAAGCCGTCTGTTCGTAGAGCCGGTCGATGTTCTTGTCGCCATAAGGTCGTTCGATGCTCTCTGTCACTGTGACGCCGTGCTTCTCGACAACGGCAGTCTTGAAATCGTGGTGCATCCTGACAAATCCCTTTGTGCCGATGAGTTCCATGTATGAGTTGTGAGTCTGTACGGCAGAGAGTTGCCCATAGACGAATCCCTGTGTAATGTCGTACACGATGCCGTTCTCGAATGTGCCGTGACACTGCAACCACCATGGGTCTTTGTAATCCCACATACGGACTGCCTGTGCGTGTCCGGTGCTGAACTCACTGCCGGCAAACCAGCGGGCGATGTTCACATAGTGCATGCCACAGTCGTGGAACGCCGGTCCCTCGTATTCGTGACCTTCGCCTGGAGCCAGTCCCGGAGTCATGTGGCATATACGGACGATGGCAAGGTCGCCAATCTCGCCCGACTGGACGAAGTTCTTCATCTCGTGGGTGTACCAAGCAATACGAAGGTACATATTGACGGTGGCGATGATAGGTGAGTTCTCCACCAGTTCCACAGCCTTCCACTCATCCTCCAGAGAGTAAGCCACCGGTTTCTCTGCCACGATATGCTTCTTGGCGCGTATCGCTTTCTCTATCTGCGAAAGACGAGCATCAGCAAGAGTGCAGAGACTGACAGCGTCAATCTCTGGGTCGTTGAAGATATCATCTTCGTTTGTGGTAAATATAGCATTTGGTGCTTTGGCTTTAGCCTCTTCTTCCTTTTCAGGAGAATGGTCGCAGATGTATTTCACCTCCCATTCATTGCTGGCAAGGAGGATCTTGAGATGTTTTCTGCCCATTCGGCCAAAACCAATAATACCAATTTTTAATTCGGCCATCAGCTTTAGGTTTTATAAAATTTTGGTTTGCTCTACAAAATTAATAAAAAAATGAATGAAATACAATAGGTAATTTGTTTTTATTACATAAAAAACAAGCCAAATTATAGCAATATCGTAAATATAAGTGTGAAAATCAACAAAAAGCCCAAGTGATGACTCACCTGGGCTGTTATGAAGACCACTAGAGCCCCCCCTCCATCTCCCCCGAAGCCCCTCCCCAGCCCTCCCCTCATGGGGCGGGAGTTTTTGAGGTTAGCCATACTATCGGAGGGCGCATTGTCGGAAAGAGTATCTTAATAGCTCTCCCCCAATGAGGGGGGAGATGGAGGGGGGCTCCGAGGGGAGGGCAGGGGTGGGGCTTTATTTCAAAACGAACTTTGATTTCAGTGTGAGGTTGTCGGAAGCGTTTCCAACAAGAGCAGTGAACTCACCTGGCTCTGCCTTGAAGGCGTGAGCAGCCTCGTCGAAGAAACTCAGTGCGTTGACATCGATGGTGATATTCACATCCTTTGCCTCGCCTGGCTCGAGATAAACCTTCTCGAAGCCCTTCAACTCCTTGTAAGGACGATCGACAGAAGCCACAGCATCGTTGATGTAGAGTTGTACTACCTCAGCACCGGCACGGTCGCCAGTGTTCTTCACATTGACAGTGAAGGTGAGAGTGCCATCCTGTGCCATCTCGTCAGCCGACTGACGGAGGTTGCTCAACTGGAATGTTGTGTAACTCAAACCATGGCCGAAGGCGAATACAGGCTTCACCTTCTTCAGGTCGTTCCAGCGATAACCGACGTAGATACCTTCCTTGTATTCCTCGTCGATGATATGCTCTACACCCTCCTCCTCTGGACGCCATGTGCCAGGGTAGGTGTTGAGGGCATGTGGTGCATAGTCCTCGAGTTTATCATTCCATGTCATTGGCAACTTACCCGATGGGTTGGCATCACCACAGAGAACAGAAGCGATGGCCTCGCCAGCCTCAGAACCATTGAACCAGCCCTGAACGATAGCAGGAACCTGCTTTACGAATGAGAGGTGGGCAGCGTTACCCGAGATGTTGACATAAGCGAGATGTGGGTTTGCCTTGTAAAGAGCCTCCACAACCTGATTCTGTCCGTATGGGAGGTCGTAGCTCTCACGGTCGCTACCCTCAGCATCCTGATGATCAGCCTTGTTGAGACCACCGATGAAGATCACTACATCAACACCCTTTGCAGCCTCGCAAGCGTCAGCGATGAGCTGTTCAGCAGTGCGCGACTCAGAGAGATCCTGACCAGTCTTCACACCATTGTACTCGCCACCGATGTCACCAACGTAACCACGCTGGTAAGATACCTCTACACCATCCTTTTCAAGACGAGCCTTGAGACCATCGAAAGGAATGATTTCCTTCTGGACCTTCAATGAAGACGAACCACCACCCACGGTCATCATCTTCAATGCGTTCTCACCCACGATGAGCACCTTCTTCACACGCTTGGTGTCGATAGGAAGCACAGGACCTTCCTTCTTGCTCACCTTGCTGTTCTTCAAGAGTACGATACCCTCCTCAGCAATGCGCTTTGCAGCAGCATAATGCTCGTCGGAACAGAGGAAACCGAAACCTTTGTGCTTGTTCATTGTGGTGCGGTAGAAAGTGCGGAGCACACGGCGAACCTTATCGTTCAACTGCTCCTCAGAGTACTTGCCCTCGAGGATGCCCTTCATGTAAGGATCAGCCATGAAGTAGTTATCGTAAGCATTTGACTGTCCCCAGTTGAGACCGTTGGTCCATGAGCCGAATTCCATGTCCACTCCGTTGAGAACAGCCTCGTCGGTGTTGTGGACAGCACCCCAGTCAGAGACAACAACACCATCGAAGCCCCACTCACCCTTGAGGATGTCGCAGAGGAGAATCTTGTTGGTAGAGTTGTGCTGACCTTTATAGAGGTTGTAGCCACCCATCACGCCCATTACCTTCGCATCCTGCACAGCAGCACGGAAGCCAGGGAGGTAGATCTCGTAGAGAGCACGGTCGGAGATGACAGCATTGACATTGTTACGATAAATCTCATCGTTATTGAGGCAGAAATGCTTTACACAAGCAGCAACACCCTTCGACTGCATACCAGTGATATATGGCACTACCATCTGACTGGTGAGATAAGGATCCTCGCCCATATACTCGAAGTTGCGGCCACCCAGTGGAGTGCGGTAGATATTGATACCAGGACCGAGAAGCATTGCCTTGCCACGATAGAGACCCTCCTCGCCGAGAGAGACACCATAGAGGTGAGACATGTCGCGGTTGAAGGTTGCTGCAAGACAGGTGAGTGCAGGGAAAGCCACACAAGAGTCGTTGGTCTGGCCAGCCTGTTCCCACTCGTCCCAGAGAACGTCAGGACGCACACCCATAGGACCATCGTCAGTCCAGAAGTCAGGGAATCCGAGGCGCTTAACACCAGCAGAAGAGAATTTTGACTGAGCATGGATAACATTGATCTTCTCGCGCAATGTCATACGCGAGAGGGCGTCTTCGATACGCTCCTCTACTGGTTTTGTATCATCGAGATACACCGGTGTCTGAGCAAAAATCGAACCCACACCGAAGAGAAGCAAAAGACTTGCTAAGATAGAAAGTTTTTTCATATTTTGATTGTTATTTTGGTTTTTGTATGTATATCACTACCTTATTATATATAAGGGG
>JAUNIK010000285.1 GCA_030523505.1 Prevotellaceae bacterium
CATCGATATGCTCCATCACATTTGTGTCGATTGTGGCGCGCAACGACTATTCATTGCAATATGTATTGCTATGGGTGGGTGCTTCGTTCGTGTTTGCACTCATCTCTTTTCTGCTTCTGCGCACATCGAGCAGCGTTGAAAACCACCATTCCTTCCATGTTGTAACCACCTTGGCGCTCTCCATATTGCTGAAACAGGTGTTCCTCGGACTCTCCGTCATGTCTGTTCACCTGCATTCAGGCTTCTCTTTCCCACATCTCTTCGCTCTGCTCATCGTAGATGGACTCACCTGCATGGCGATTCTGACGATTGAGAAACTGATGGTCATCGTGAGCTATGATGTGATGCGCCAGCGCAGTCAGCGACGCAGAAAGATGCCGACAGTGCTTGTGTATGGCACCAGCGACGAGGCTCTCGCCTTTGAACGATTGCAACATATCTCGGCACAGTATTTCGTGAAGGGGTTCATCAAACCGGGCACTCACCTCCGCCCATATTACATGAACGATATTCATGTGTATGAGTTCGACAGCAAGGAACAGTTCACAGAACTGGCCGATCGCTTGGACATCGATGCAGTGCTTTTTGTAAACAACAACGACATCGTTTACGAGGGTGAATCGCTTGTGAGATATTGCAACCACCTGAAAGTCAAGGTGTTGCTGAATCCGCCTGTTGAGGAGGTGGCACGAAGCAAGGGCCGCGGTGAGGGCGCTATTCGTGAAGTACGCATCGAGGATTTGCTCGGTCGCTCGGAGATAAAAGTCGATGTGGATGGCATCATCAGCGAGTTCCACGACAAAGTGGTGATGGTGACCGGAGCCGCCGGTTCCATCGGTTCGCAACTATGCCGCCAGCTCTGTACCTACGGCGTTCGCCAGTTGGTGCTCCTCGATGCAGCCGAGTCGCCACTCCATGATATCCGCCTCGAATTGGAAGAGTCATATCCAGAACTCGACATAGTGCCAATCATCGGCGATGTGCGCTCACGCAAGCGCCTCGACCATGTGTTCCGCCAGTACAGTCCACAGGTGGTGTTCCACGCCGCAGCCTACAAGCATGTGCCTCTGATGGAGGAGAACCCAAGTGAGGCCGTTCTGGCCAATGTGGTCGGTTCGCGCAATGTAGCCGACAAATGCGTAGAATATGGCGTTGGGAAGATGATTATGGTTTCCACCGACAAGGCTGTGAACCCAACCAACATCATGGGTTGCACAAAGCGCTTGGCTGAAATCTATGTGCAGTCGTTAGGACTCGCCATAGACCGCGGCGAGGTGAAGGGCACCACCAAGTTTGTGACCACTCGCTTCGGTAATGTGCTGGGTTCCAATGGTTCCGTAATCCCACGATTCCGCAAGCAGATAGCCAAAGGCGGTCCTGTCACCGTGACCCATCCAGAGATTACCCGCTTCTTCATGACCATCCCTGAGGCATGTCGACTTGTGCTGGAGGCAGCCACGATGACCTCGGGCAACGAGATTTTCGTGTTCGACATGGGTAAGAGCGTCCGCATTGCCGATATGGCACGCAAGATGATTACCCTCGCGGGATTTGTGCCCGACGAAGATATAAAGATTGAATACACAGGCTTGCGCCCAGGCGAGAAACTCTATGAGGAGGTGCTTGCCACTTCGGAGAACACCATCCCAACCGACCACAGTTCGATACGCATAGCCCGAGTGCGCCACTACGACTACGCCGATGTTTGTTCGGTGCTCGAGCGCATGGAGGATCTCGCCAAGAAGATAGAGATTGATGATATGGTGGTACTGATGAAGCAGATGGTGCCTGAATTCAAGAGCAACAACTCTGAGTTTGAGCGCTTTGACAATCTGCCATCGGTGAGCATCATCACTCCAACCTACAACTGCGGTCCGTTTATCGAAGAGACAATACGCTCCGTTCAGGCACAGACATTCCAGGACTGGGAGATGATAATCGTGGATGACGGTTCGAAGGACGACACCGAACAGATAGTCATGGCTTTGGCAAAGAAAGACGAGCGCATACGCTATATCCGCAATCCGAAGAACTGTGGAGCAGCAGTGACCCGCAACCGAGCCCTGAGCGAAGCACGAGGCGAATGGATAGCCTTCCTCGACAGCGACGACCTCTGGTTGCCTCAGAAACTCGAGCGCCAGTTGGCATTCATGAAGGACAACGACTATGCCTTCACCTATCATAACTACACCGTTGTCAATGAGCAGGGCGAGCCTCTCGGCATACATATCAGTGGCAAGAAGAAGGTCAGCGCCTTCGATATGTACAGTTGCTGCTGGCCGGGATGCCTCACAGTGATGTACAACCGACAGAGAATCGGTCTGATACAGATTGCCGACATCAAGAAGGACAACGACTCCGCAATGTGGTTCCAGGTGGTGAAGAAAGCCCCTTGCTACCTCCTCAACGAGGATTTGGCCGTTTATCGCCGTCGCGAGGGTTCCATCACTCCACGCAGCATAAAGAAGAAGATTGCTTGGCACTACGCCCTGTTCCGCATTGCCACAGGCATGGACCCAGTGTCGGCAGGCTACTGGACAGTGATGAATGTATTCGGACAGTCGATGAAGAAGCTGTTCTATATAAAGAAAGTTAAGTGATACAAGTTTCGTAAGTTGCCTTACGGCAAGAAATCTTAGGCTCTATCGAGCAGAAATCTTAGACCCTTCGGGGAAATCTAAAAAAAGGAAATTATTTCTCTAAAACAGATTTCCAAGCAAAGCGCCAAAAAGATTTCCGGCTTTAGCCGCCTAGATTTCTCGCGCAGCGACATGATAATCAAACCATTCGTAACTTGCGAAAGTTGAATTAAGTGATAAACGAAAAGTGAAAAATAAAAATATGAAGAAAAGAAATATACCCTTCTCGCCACCGGATATGTCGGAGCGCGAGGTAGAACTTGTAGCCGAGGCATTGCGCTCGGGATGGATAACAACCGGTCCGAAGACCAAGGAACTGGAGCGTAAGGTGGCAGAATTCTGCCATACCGACCGTGCAGTGTGCCTCAATTCGGCAACAGCAGGCATGGAACTCGTATTGCGTATCCTCGGTGTAGGTCCGGGCGATGAAGTCATCGTACCAGCATATACATATACAGCCACAGCCAGCGTGGTGTGCCATGTAGGAGCACAGGTGGTGTTCGTGGATTCACAGGAAGAATCAGTTGAGATGGACTACGACCGATTGGCAGAGGCTATCACCGAGAAGACAAAGGTGATTATACCTGTTGACCTTGGTGGCATTATCTGCGACTATGACAGAATCTTCGAGATAGTACACCAGAAGAGCCATCTCTTCCATGCGTCAACCGACTTGCAGAAATGCTTCAACCGAGTGATTGTGATGGCCGATGGTGCCCACGCCTTCGGTTCACAGCGCAAAGGAAAGATGTGCGGCGAGATAGCCGATTTCACCTCATTCTCGTTCCATGCAGTGAAGAATTTCACTACTGCCGAGGGTGGTGCCGTGACATGGCGCTCGCGCGAAGGCATTGATAATGAGGAACTCTACAAGCATTTCCAGTTGCTCTCGCTCCACGGCCAGAACAAGGACGCCTTGGCAAAATCGCGCGCCGGAGCATGGGAGTACGACATCATTGCACCTTATTATAAATGCAACATGACCGACATCATGGCTGCTATAGGATTGGCACAGTTTGAGCGCTATCCAGAGATGCTGGCACGCAGAAAGCAGATGATTGAGCGATATGAGGAAGCGTTGAAAGACTTCAATGTGAAGACCCTCAACCATTATTCCGACGACCATCGTTCTAATGGCCATCTTTTCATCGTGCGTTTCCCAGACCGTGATTCGGCTTATCGCAATGGAGTCATCAATGAGATGGGCGAGCGCGGTGTTGCCTGCAATGTACATTTCAAGCCACTCCCGATGATGACTGCCTATAAGAACCTCGGATTCAGCATCGACAACTATCCAAATGCCTTCCGTTTGTTCTCGACATCAATGACACTGCCACTCTACACCCGTCTCTCGGACGAGGATCAGGAGTATGTCATCGAGAATCTGAGGGAAGTGCTTGGATAAGCCCCCCAGGGAATTTTTTTCTGTCAAGAATTAGAGAATTAGA
>JAUNIK010000286.1:0-2398 GCA_030523505.1 Prevotellaceae bacterium
GCGTGAACCGGTGAGACGCTTTACAGCGAGGTTATCGTCGTTGTTGAAAGCAAAGTAGAAATACTTGTCGGAGAAAAGGAACACCGTACCATTATTCATATCCACCTCCTGCTCGAACACTCCGTCGGCTTTATATGCCACCTTTGTGCCACAAGCCACGATGTTTCCGCGCAGATACAAATCAACAGGGGTGATGGTGAGTGTGGCATTGCGAGCATCATAACGGATGCGTGCCACCTGCTCTTCGGTGATGGTGAGAGCCTCGCCATCCTTTACAAGATTGCCGTCAGCGTCGAAACCCAGAGTGATGGTCTCGCCCTGGAAAGTTCCTGCTAGAGAGAGGGTACCAGGTTGGAGACGCTGATAAACCTCAAAGATGCCGTTCGACTGTCCACCAGGTTTGAGCTCGTTCATAGCCACCTCTCCACCATGTTCAGTAGCACTACCGACAAGCATAGGATTTGCTAAAGCCAGAGGATCCTCAGGGCGCACTCCACCTTCATATTCCTCAATACGGATGAGATTGAAATGAGCAAAGCCCGAAGCAGGAGTCTGTGTACGGTTCACTGTGAATGTGATGACACCGTCGGCATCAGGGTAGAGATAGTCGGACTCAGCGATGTTGCGCACATTACCGTGATAGTTTGAACCACCACAATACTGTCCCGATGTTGCCACACCAGTGAAGAACGACTTCTGTCCAGAGAACCGGTATTCAGAGAATCGACGGTCGCCCTCGTTGGTAGAGCGTGAGCCGAACACCGAGAAACGATAGCATTTGTCGGTGTCGAGACCTGAGAACGTGAGGGTGTATTTGTTGTTATTGTCAATCCAGATATAGTCCTCTGTGGCTGTCTGGATGGCGAGTTCACCGAGATTCTCGTCAGTAGGATTGTTCAGGCCACCGTTGGTGACACCATTGGTGTACATTGTAGCCGAACTGGCCATTTTGATTTTTGTGCGAGTCTTGTCAGTGTTGACAAGGGTGATAGTCTTTGCAGGAATCTCATTACTGCTGGCCTGACCCGACGAGAAATTGTTCCAGTAGTTGCCATTCTTGTCGGTACCTGTTGTCTGATGACCACGGGAATCGTTGGCAGTTTCTCCGAAATCAATAAAGAACTTCTGCGACAGGGACAGTTCCTTGTAAGGACGCTCCAACCCCGACAATTCCTCGACCTTCATGCAATTCAAATACATCATGCCGTCCTTATAACGCTTGTTGAACACTATTGTGATAGTGCCCTGACGCGTAGGGAATATCGGATCAGTAACCATCGGTTTGTTATTGTTGCCGTCATAACCGTTGGCACCAATACCCGGACCAGACATCTGCATATAATCGCTCCAAGAGTTTTCACCATGGAACTCGAAGGTACCACCACGCACCTCGGCTACAACACGCGACCCGAGACATGTGAAGCGGTATGCCTTATCAGGGTCAAGACCAACAAAGCGGATGGCATTATAGTCCTGGGTGGTCTCGACATGCATGTAGTCCTGTGTAGCTGTTGCAATGGCAAGATCACCGAGATGAGTCTTTGAAGGACTCTGCAAGCCTCCACCACCCGACATTCCATTGGTATGGAAATATGTCAGGACCTGCAGCTTATAGGCTGTCTCCTGATTGTCGCTGTTAACCAGCACCCAGTCGGTTGGATACAATCTTTCCGAAGGAGAGGAATACACATTTGTCCAATAGTGACCATTGGCATCTACCCCTGTATTGAGGTTGCCACGTGAAGAGACATTCTTTTCACCAAAATCGATGTAGAAAGCCTGATCCACATTTTGGGCAAAAGCGGCAAATCCATAAAGGACTGCCGCTATTGAGATTATTATTCTGTGCATGAGAATAAGAAGTGAATGCTTTATTTGCCGATTGTTGGACCTTCAACCGTGAGGACTCCGTCTTTGACATTGAGCTTGTCCATCATAACGACACGGTTCTCAGGATCAGCTGTGGTGTAAGCATGATAAACGATATAACGCTGACCGTCGATGGTGAGTACCATATTATGACCTGTACCTGTCACTGTGCCGCCCTGATCAACATTCTTCTGGAGCACTGGGTTGTTGGCAGCCTTCTCGAAAGGTCCGAGAGGATTCTTTGCTGTTGCATAACCAACTGCATAATGAGGACCTTTGTAGAAGTTTGCACTATACATTATATAATATGTGTCGCCCTCCTTGAAGATGAATGAACCCTCTGTCCAACGGCGGTTCACCTCGCCAGATGTCACGCTACGGCTCTCCCACTCTGCCTGAGCATCGTCAATCTTTGTTGGAGGACAGAGCAACAGCTGTGGTTCACCGATAACACCCGAGAAGTCTGGCTTCAACTCAACACCGTAAACCCAGCTCTCCTGAATTTCATCCTTGTTGCCTTCAACAGTTT
>JAUNIK010000286.1:2408-4079 GCA_030523505.1 Prevotellaceae bacterium
ATCTTTGCAGCTACTTCGCTCTCTACAGCGTGCTTGTAGCAGCAACGAGAGAAATAGAGATAGCACTTGCCTGCCTCATCATCAAAATAGACATCAGCATCGATAATTGGATACTCTGGCTGGAAGATTGGATGGTTGAAGAGATCAACGAAAGGACCTGTTGGTGAATCGCTGACTGCTACACCGATATTGAATGTCTCGAGGTCGTTGTTCACATTGAGTGAATCACAGAGGTTGGCAGAGAAGAAGATATAATACTTGCCATTGCGCTCATACACCTCAGGTGCCCAGAAGCAGTCTTTGTTCCACTGACCTGGCTGACCGCCTTTATATACCTGACCACCTGCCTCCCATGTCTGAAGGTCTTCAGATACATACACTTCAAAGCCATCGCCGAGGGATGTTCCATAGAGATAATACTTACCATCGGAAGCGTGAAGAAGGAATGGGTCGCCATACTTCACAGGGATAGGATTGTTCAATACTACTGTCTGCTCTGCAGCCTGCTGCTTACAACCGATAAGTGCCAAAACAAAGCATACAACGATAATAGATAATGATTTGATTTTCATAATGTTATAGGTTTTTGGTTATTGTTTTAATACAAGTTTGATGGGTGATGGTTCGTGCGTTACGTTCTTTCTCCGCAATCCACTATATGCGTTACGTTACGCGTTACAGTAGATATGCTACGAAAGCGGCAGAGCCGAGCGACGCGTTACAGTAGATTACTCCACCACATAAGCCTTGACGATACGCACATCCTCCAGCGGTCGGTCATTCTCATCGGTTTGCACCCACTGTATCTCTTTCACCACATTGATACCTTCGAGTACCTCGCCAAAGACGGTATATGCACCATCGAGATGTGGCACACCACCCTTCTTCAGATATGTCTCGCGAACCTCAGCAGGAAATTCTATACCCGACTTCTCCGTGAGTTTTGCAAGCAGACCATCGAGCTGATCCTCATACATACGCTTGCCGTAAGTGATATAGAACTGATAGGCTGACGATGCACGTTCAGGATTCTCTTCATCACCCTCACGAGCTGCAGCAAGCACACCACGCTTATGGAAATGCTCCGGGAAACGAATCTCGGCAGGAACGGTATAAGTCTCAGGGGTCTCACCAAGCAACTGGCCCGGTTCTGCATGACGGCTGGCAGAATCGCCTGCCTGAATCATGAATCCGTCGATTACACGATGGAAAAGCAAGCCATCATAATAGCCCTCACGCACATTCTTCACGAAATTGTCGCGATGCAGAGGAGTATCATCATAGAGTTGCAGGCGTATTTCGCCCATAGTGGTTTCAAGCACCACCTCATAGTGCTTGGCATCGTCCTGGGCAAATAATGCCCAAGGCAACATTATCAATAGAGAGAGAATAGTCCTTTTCATCATTCTGCATTGTATTTTCGTATGCAAAAATAATGATTATTATTTAATTATTGTCCAAAAAGTATAGAAAATTAATAAAAATGTTCGTTTTTTCAGTTTCCGTTCGCCAATTCTTTGGTAATATCGGCAAAAAAAACTAATTTTGCATAGTTGAATGCACATTATTTTATTAGAAATAAAAAACAAGGATAATATATGAACAAGAAAGTTTTGATTCCATTAATTGTAGTCATTTTGCTTTTGATTGCAGGTGTTGCTTATCTCGGTA
>JAUNIK010000287.1:0-1322 GCA_030523505.1 Prevotellaceae bacterium
CCCTTATAACGATCCAGGAAGAACTGGTTTGTCATATCGTAGCCAGAGGTAAGGAGCAAGTCGTGAGCCTGCATCAACTTATCATTGGCACCACCACCACCAAGCTGCTCATCAGATGCAAGACATGCGTAGTAGAGGAAGGAGCACTGAGGATTAGCGTGAGTCTCGTTCAAGTTCTGGTACACACCAGCAAGAACAGCCTCAGCATCTGCCTCTGTCTGTGGGAACTGGCTCTGCGACATCTCACCGATGTTCTCTACATCGTCAATGCTACATGAGCTGAAACCCAATGCAACTACTGCTGTTGCTAATAAAAATATCTTTTTCATTTTATTATCGCATTTAATAGTTAGTGTGGATTACTTTACAGTAACGATAGCGATACGGTTAGCGTGCTTTGAATCAGCACCCTTAGCCTCAACGCGAGTTACATTTACACCCTTTGACTTCAAGTAGTCAGCAACTGCATCAGCACGCTTCTGTGAAAGTGCCATGTTAGCGTCTGCATTACCCTCTGGAGAAGCGTAAGCAACAACCTCAACGTTTGCACCCTTAGCGATACCTGCGAGCTCTGCTATGTTAGCAATCTGGTATGAGTTAACCTCGAATGTAACAACATGAGTGTTCTGAACGAGTTCAGTTTCCTTCTCAACCTTTGTTACAGGCTTCTCAACAACCTTCTCTACAATCTTCTCAATGTACTGTGGCTCTGCCTGTACATAGATAGGAGCGTCCTTCTTCTTAGCCTTGTCAGCGAACTTAACGTTTACACCAACCATGTAAGTACGTGGCTGTGGATAGTTACCAACATCAATACCTGTAGCCCAAGACTGTGAACAGATTGACTTACCGTTCTCAGGATCCATACCCTTATAACCAGTGAAGGTCCAGAGGTTCTGAGCAGCAGCATAAACGCGGAGCTGCTGGAATGGTGAATTCTTGAGGAGACGAGCGAAGTCGTAACCGATAGTAATGTTCTGGATACGAGCATAGCTTGCATTCTCAATCCAAATGTCCGAGATACGAGGACCCCAGTTTGCACCAGTATTCATAACATTGAGCTGTGGGAACTTGTTTGATGTGCCCTCACCCATCCAGTAGTCGAATACCTCTGTAGTGAAGTTATCCTGACCGCTATCATAGAAACGACGGTAAGAACGAGCAACCTGCTGACCAAGAGCAGCATATGCTGTCAAGTTGAAGTCGAAGCCCTTATAGTCGAAACCAAGGTTAAGACCCATTGTGAAGTCTGGGTTTGGATCACCAATCATTGTACGGTCGTCATCATTAACAACACCGTCACCATTTGTATCAACGAACAT
>JAUNIK010000287.1:1332-4077 GCA_030523505.1 Prevotellaceae bacterium
GTTACCACCACAGTTAGCATTGAGGTAGTCCTGAAGCTGTGCATAGTTCTGGATTACACCAGCAGTCTTCAAGCCATAGAAGTAGCCGATAGGGAAACCTTCCTCACAACGAGAAGTGATACCTGTACCCTGAGAAAGCTTATTAGCATCGTTCTCAATGTACTTGATAGAAGAGTTAACCTTAGTTACCTTGTTCTTGTTCCAAGCGAAGTTGTAACCAACATGGTAGTTGAAATCTTTTCCAATCTGATCATTCCATGTGATGTTTGCCTCAATACCTGAGTTCTGTACAGTACCTGCATTCTTCATCTGTGAAGAGAAACCGGTTGTTGCTGGAACAGGCACAGCAAAGAGAAGATCACGAGTTGTCTTCTTGTACCAGTCTGCATTAACATTCAAGCGACCCTTCAAGAAACGAGCATCAATACCAACGTTAAGCTGCTCTGAAGTCTCCCATGTAAGGTCCTCGTCACCAAGACGGCTGAGAGAAGCACCACGGATAGGATCGTCCTTAGTATTACCGAATGAGTAGTTAGAATATGCATCGTAAGCAAATGCAGCCTCATAAGCGAAAGCATTTGTCACCTTATTACCATTCTGACCCCAACCTGCACGAATCTTCAAGAAATCCATTACATTTGAGATAGACTGCATGAATGGCTCGTTAGAAACAACCCAACCAGCACTTACTGATGGGAAGTAACCCCAACGATGACCAGGTGCGAACAATGAAGTACCATCAGCACGCATGATTGCCTCAGCGATGTACTTGTCAGCGTAGTTATAGTTCAAACGGCCGAAGTAAGACATGCTCTTTGAATCTGTATAGCCAAGACCTGAAACAGATGCAGAGGTATTGTTCTTCATCATTGACATATAAGCGTGAGCAAGGTCTGCAACGATAGGATCAGAAGATGTTGCATAGAGGCTCATACCATAAGTAGGACGAGACTGACCATACTCAGTACCAGCAAGGATATCAAAGTTGTGCTTCTTGACATCAAAACGATAGTTCAAAGTATTAGTTGTGTTCCAACCCCAACCAAGACCCATCTGGTTTGTTGCCTTTGCCTCTGAGTTGAAAGCACCCTGGTTGTTGATGTAATACTCTGGCAAGAAGTTACGCCAGCTCCAAGAACTCTGGTTGTAACTTACCTGACCACGGTAAACAAGACCCTTCAATGGCTGAATCTCGATGTAACCAACAGCATTGAGACCGTAGCTGCGGTTCTCATTGTTACCTGACTGAGAGTTCATTGCCTGATAAACAGGGTTTGAAAGGTATGAGTTGTATCCGAACAAACCTGTCTCCTGGAAATCCTGCAAAGCGAAGTATTCACCCTTGTAGTTATAAACAGGAACGATTGGAGTCATACGGATAGCATCTGAAAGAAGGTTAGAATACTGGTCACCATTATCAATACCCTGCTTCTGAGTATGACGATAGTAAACATTCTCACCGACCTTGATTACATCATAGTTCTTGTTGCCACGATAGAGAACATGCTCAGAGTTGAGACGGAATGTGAAACGAGAGAAGTCAGACTTAACTGGACCACCTACGATACCATCCTGATACTGATAACCAGCACCAACAGAGTATGTGCTATAATCGTTACCACCTGAAATATTCAAAGCATGGCTTGTTGTGATAGCATTCTTGTTGCGGATCTCATCAATCCAGTTTGTACCTGGATTTGAGCCATCCATATACGACTTGTACAAATCGCTATAGTAAGTCTTTGACTCTGGAGTATCCTGGAAGTATGACTCCCAGTTCCAAGGAGACAAACCTGAGTTGAACTGTGCAAGATCCTGAATCTGCATATACTGCTTTGCTGTCAACATCTGAGGAAGACGATACATATTCTGCCAACCGATGTTACCATCATAGCTAACCTGTACGCCACCAGCCTTACCTGACTTTGTTGTAACGAGGATTACACCGTTAGCAGCAGCAGAACCGTAGATAGCACAAGAAGCAGCATCCTTCAATACGTCGATTGACTCGATATCTGCTGGGTTGATAGAGTTGATATCACCACCTGCTACACCATCAATAACGTAAAGAGGAGTTGAGTTCATGTTAGAACCAGCACCACGGATAGACACCTTGAAGCCATCACCAGGCTGACCAGATACCGACTGGATGTTAACACCAGGAGTCTGGCTCTGGAGAGCGCCGAGTGCCTGTGTAGTGTTCAGTTTTGTGATGTCATCACCCTTTACCTGCACTGTAGCACCAGTAACGAGTTTTTTCTTCTGAACACCGTAACCGACAACAACAACTTCATCAAGAAGCTCGTCATCGGACTTCAGAGAGAGTGACACTGTCTTGCGACCTGCCAACTTGACTTCCTGAGTCTGGAAGCCTACATACGAAATACTCAAAGTAGCATTCTCATTGCTGACCTTAACGGAGAAATTACCATCAAAATCAGTAACGGTTGCGTTCTGAGTACCAACTTCGCGTACAGTAGCACCAATAATAGGCTCACCTGCATCGTCGCGGACATTACCAGTAACTGTGGTCTGTGCCATCGCAGTTGCCGAAATGAGCATAAACAATGCTACTAACGCGCTCTTAAAGCTGAAAGATTTCTCAGTCTTCATGCAATTACGTTTTAGTTTGTTAATATTAAAATGTATTTAAAAATTGTTTCTTTCTTTTTGCTTATCGCCAATAGCTCTTGACCATAGTCAAAGAACCACGATGCAAAATTACTTAATAAGTAGGTACTATAA
>JAUNIK010000288.1 GCA_030523505.1 Prevotellaceae bacterium
TTGCTCAGGAACTTATAAATAAAGTTAAATTATAGTGTTGCGGAATTAAGGTATATAATGTAGTTTGGCTGAATGTTTACTATTATTCTATTTATTAGTAAGTTAAGTTGCATTTGCAAACAATTTGCAAACTCAGCTTTTGTTACATGCTGAAAATGCGAACAATTTGCAAACAAAATTCTATGGTGATTGTGGTGCTTTTTCATAATTTTGCAAGCAGAAAACTTAATACAAAAATATATGAAAAGGATTATCATTTCAACAATCGTCATCGCATTGATGGCTATTGTAACATCATCGGTAATGATGAGCTGCAAAAAAGAGACGCTTGAATGGCCTCGCAAGTACGCAACCACAGTAGTACGTGGGCATGTGAATGGATTGCCGGAGAACAGTAAGGATTTTTACGCGCTCGGAATATGGGATCTGGAGCCAGACTCGCTTGTGGATAGCGCTGGAGTCTTCTTTATCAAGACAAATTTGTACAGCCCACGCAATCTGGAAATGCATATTTGTGGTGTATGGTGCCCACTGCTGCTTTGCCCAGGTGATACTCTTGACATCGAAGTGGATTATCCTAAGCTGAAGGAACTGCAAGACGATAGAGAGAAACAGTATTCGGAGGCAATCCATATACAAGGTGCCCACATACAACTTTCGCCAAAATATCGTGTGCTTGTGGATGACAAACTTCTCTGGGCAGATGTAATCACTGCAGAGCGCAAAGCTCAGTACCGGAAAAGTCTGGCAGAATTTGGTGAATGGGAATGGCTGCAGCATCAGAGGCGACTGGCAGATATAGACTCACTGGGATTAGACGACACGGAGAAGAAGCACATGCAACTAAGGCTGGAGCAGAAATACGTGAAACATGTATGTGACCATGCCAAAAGTCTCAATGTGGAGCCTCGAGATCCGCATGCAGACTCTCTGTTTATGCCGAATACAATGCTTGCTGCATTTTATTTCAATACAGAAAGTCTTGACTATCTGAAAGTCAACGGACTGGAGCGCAAACCGATGGGACGCTACCTGGAAGAGCGAAAGCAAGGAGAGGACATACTGGCAAGAATCAAAGCCTTGCATGAGGTCTCAGATGATGAGATAGGCCGTCTGACACCCGAATTTCGTCAAGCAGTTAGCGAGTTCAAGGCTCAGATTGCGGAAAGGACAAAGAACCAGAAAGACTGGAAGCCAGAAGGCGACCCTGCTACTTGGATAGAGCAGATTGTAGAGCGTCATCGTGGCAAGGTAGTATATGTGGATTTTTGGGCTACATGGTGTGGTCCTTGCAACCTTGGCATCAAAGAGATGGAGACTGTGAAGGCAGAGTATGAGAAACGTGGTGTGTACTTTGTGTACATCACCGACAACTCCTCAAGACTTGACGGCTTCTACGAAATGAAGAAAAAGCATTCTGGCGATCATTTCCTCTTCACTAAAGATGATTTCAAGGCGATGAACATCCCAAAATACACAGGCGCAATTCCTCACTACCTTATCTACGGTCGTGATGGTAAACTTGTCAAGACACTCACAGGATGGGGTGGACTGGAGCGGATAACTCCAATTCTGGATGATGCTTTGAAGCAATAGATACAACGACTTTTTGAAGACCAATCTCAATATTACAACAGAATAACCTGAAAATAATTATGAAACGAGCAACCTTATCATTTATTATAATGCTCAGTGCAATTTGCGGATGGGCACAGACAAAGGACAGCATTGACTGCACAGTTTTTACAGTAGGCTATGACTACACTATGAACACGACGGACAAGGAGGGTAATGCTGTGACTGACAGTCTTCGCACTGTGTTGCTTGTTGGCAGTAAGATGACTAAGACAATGGGATACTATACCCATAAGTACAAGGTCTTAGATATTGACAGACAAGAATACTATGATGAGTACCAGCGTGAGGGCATGGCACATGTGCCTACTATCTTCGTATCGCTTGCCGACAAAAAGATGGATGTGCAGGAGGATGTGCCACCTTATCACTATGCGTATCAAGAGACAGGCGACCTAAAATGGACATTGCTCGATGACACGCTTACCATCACGGGCTATCTCTGTCACATGGCACAAACCACTTACGGCGGTCGCACTTGGTATGCTTATTATACAGAGGACATCCCGACAGCTTCAGGGCCTTGGAAACTCAAGGGTTTGCCAGGACTTATCGTCAAGGCAGAAGATGCAGAAAACATCTTCAGTTTCGAGATGTTTGAGCTCACTCAGCAGAGCATTGCAATCACTAACCCGGTAATGGCTGATATAAGCAAGACCAAGCGAGATAAGTTCGTCCAGATGCGCAACAAACTCTTACTCGACAAGCGCTATATGGAGGATCCTGTTTACTATCTGACAAAAGAAGAGCACATGAATGGAGCTTATGAAATATATGGAACTATCGAAGAGTACAAACGATTACATGGAAATATCGTCGATGTAGCGGATATTACCTATAAGGTCAACGGAATAGCCATACCAAGGTTTGCAAAAAGAAGAACTATCTATCAACCTTTAGAATTGAAATAAAATCGTTTTCCTATGAAAAGAATATTAGCACTCTTAGCAATCTTGCAGGTGTGTTTGGTATCATCTGCTCAAACTTACAGTGTACCATTCGAAATGGCTCTGGACACGCTGTGTATGTCAAGGTTCACTGCCGTGTATAACTATTCCATCCGAACATTTGACCATAATGGAAATGAAGTGATTGACTCCATACTGCTTGGTGTGCAGGTAGGTGACGGATATTGGAAATGTACCCCATATCTGCGTGTGATGAATGTTCGTGAACCGAAACGCAGATTTGATGAAGTGCTGGAAACGGAGGCTTTGATGCATATAGAAACCATTGTGAGTGGCCATCCCGAAGGAAAACTGACCATCCATGAGGCCGTTGCTCCCTACTGCTATGAGGTTGTAGAGGACAAAGAGGCAATAGCATGGACTATGAACGATAAAATGGAGACCATCTGCAACTATGCGTGCAAGGGAGCAAGTGGTGAGTTCCGTGGGAAACTCTGGGATGTGATGTATGCGGAGGATGTTCCAGCCCCAGTAGGACCATGGAAACTGCAAGGGTTGCCCGGACTCATTATGTCTGCCACAGACAGCGAAGGCATTCACTCCTTCACCCTGGTCGGGCTCTACACCGAGTCTTTGCCTATCATTCATGAAAACTATTTTGTACTATCGATACCTACAGAAGGAGGCGGCATGAGACCAACAATCAAGCGATACGAGAAGCGCACTCATGAGCAGATGGTAACGTTGCGAAATAAGATATTTGGTGCGAAGGTTTATCCCAGCAATCCACAATTCTCATTCCCTGTTTTCGGAGCAAGTGATGTGGAGACAACTATCCTTAATGACGATTGTTTACCGAATGCCACTTTAATAAACGGAATAACCATACTAGGTAAAGCCCACAAATTCCAACCTCTTGAATTGAAATAGAACATATATGAAAGCAATACTCACAATCATCTTTGCATTAGTTGCCAACATGATGTCGGCACAAGTGCTTGCACATTGCAATGAGATACTTGACACGGTGTGCCAGTCTAAGTTGACAGCCGTCTATCTGTACACCATCCGCACATCGGATGCAGAGGGAAAGTCTGTAACCGACTCTATTCGCCTTGCTCTGCAAGTGGGTGAAAAGGAATGGAAGACATGGACATACGAACGCTATGAGTACGAAAAGAGCAATAAGGTCGATTATACATATCTGCCTTTTATGCACAACGAGGCTTTGATGCACATTGCTACCACCACAGTGGGCTATCCCGAAGGCAAAATCACCAGCATCGAGTCGATTTCACCACACCAGTACGAGGTGACAGAAGACATCGAAATGCCTGTATGGAAGAAGGCGAAGGGGAAAAAGTCGGTATGTGGTTATTCGTGCAAGAAAGCTATAGGTGAGTTCCGTGGTAAGAAGTGGAATGTAAGCTATGCAACTGACATCCACACAGAAGCAGGTCCTTGGAAACTACATGGCTTGCCAGGACTGATAACATACGCTACGGACGAGAAAGGCATCCATACCTTCCA
>JAUNIK010000289.1 GCA_030523505.1 Prevotellaceae bacterium
CCATTGCCCGTGCGGTGGTGGGTAAGCCAAAGCTGATTCTTGCCGATGAGCCAACAGGTAACCTCGACTCAAAGAATGGTCTCGAAATCATGGAACTGCTCTCGCAACTCAACGCCGAAGGTACAACCATCGTGATGGTCACTCACAGCCAGCACGATGCTGCCTACGCCAATCGCATCATCAACCTCTTTGACGGTGAGGTGGTTGAGAATACTATATTATAATAGGTGCCAATGAAAAGTTTATTGTATCAAATACGAGCGCACAAGCTGGCCTATGCCCTCAATGTGCTTGGATTGAGCATCGCCCTGGCTGCGTTCTACCTCTTTGCCACGCAGGTGGAGTTCAACCAAACATACAACCATAGCATAAAAGACCACGAGCGTACGTATAGAGTGGAGATGGGCGGTTTCACCCAGAATCAGGAATGGTCGTGCTACATAAACCGTGCATTTGAGACTTCGTTTAGAGGCATGACGCATGTTGAGGACGTTGTAAGTCATAACATGTCGAGATGGTTAGTGCCTGTCTATGTCGGCGAAAAGCAGTATGACAACATTATATCAACACAAATTAGCGATCCAGGATTGGCATTCTTTGGTGTAAAACCCCTCTATGGAACGTTGGATTATATGACCAGAACACAGGCTGTCATCACCAAGAGTGTGGCGGAACAAATGTTCGGTACTGCCAATGCTGTGGGGCAGACATTCAGCATCCCACAGGTTAAACACCTTACTGTTGGCTCAGATGCACCAGGCTCTAATGGCGAAGGCGAGTTGGAGGTTGTCGGCGTGGTCGAAGATTTGCCAGCGAATTGTCTGCTATCCAATGGCATTTATCTTGGAATGAAAGACCTGTTCATTGATTCCTATAGTGAATGGAGCTATGTCACGTATGTCCGCATCGACTCGCCCGACAACAAGAAGGCTGTGGAGGCCGCTATGCGCAAAATGCTGATGAAGGCATACGGTTTCTCAGAATGGAGTGCCTTCCATGATAAAACAGGAATGAATATACGCCTCAACAGTCTCGATGACACCAACTACAGTGGTGTAAGCATATACGACAAGGGCAACAGGAACCTTGTGACGGTCATCTTCTGGTCGGCTATCTTTGTGCTGATTGTTGTATTGCTCAACTATAGCAATTTCGTGCTTGCTCAGGCACCAAGTCGCATTCGTGGCATCAACACCCGTAAGGTGATGGGAGCCTCTGCCTTCGGCTTGCGTATGGAGTTCATTGGTGAGTGCGTTTTGCTATCTCTTTTTGCCTTGCTTTTAAGCATGTTGTGGGTCAAGCTGTTCTCTCTCAATGACTATTGTATGTCCCTGATGTCTGGAAACGTAGATTTCTTAGAGCACATAGAGCTGATAGGGCTTACCGCTGCCGGTGCAGTGTTGGTTGGCATATTGTCAGGAACCTACCCAGCCTGCTATGCCACCTCCTTCGCACCGGCACTTGCCCTGAAAGGCTCCTTCGGTCTTTCGCCAAAGGGCAGACAGATTCGTACTGCAATGGTGTGCCTGCAGATGGTGGTCGGTTTTGTGTTGTGCATCTACATTGGTGTTATGATATGCCAGACGCGCCACATCTATTCCTCCGACTATGGTTTTGACAAGGATGAGGTTTTCTTCACGGCACTTTCAACAGAGGGAATGAACAAAAAGGAGATTCTGACCAAGGAACTGGAACAACTGCCATGGGTGGAGAGCGTGGCGTATGGCATGGCTCAAATGGGGTGCTCCGACCAGTTTATGCAGTGGGGTGCTTCGTACAGTGATGGTGGGCGCAGGGACTTCTACATGCTTCCTGTCGATACGGGGTATCTCAGCACGATGGGCTTGGAGATAGTAGAGGGACGCGGGGTTTCCGAGGCAGACAAGAACGGAGCCTATATCATCAGTGAATCAACTGCACGGCGTTACAAGGACTTTCACATAGGTCAGCCATTGGCACCTCTCGAAGCAAATGACAATTATCCGCCTATCGCCTATCCTATAGTTGGTGTGTGCAAGGATTTTCAGTTCACCACGATGCGCATAAACAGCAGTGCAAAGGACGTGGCATTCATCATCTATGGCAGTGGCATGGAGGATTGGGGTGACCCTTGCAAGCAAATCTTTATCCGCGTAAAGGCGGGCTATGACAAGATAGTTGCCAGAAAAGAGGCAACGGAATTACTCAACAGAATCTGTCCTGATAAGCAGCATACGCTCTACTTCCTGGATGATTGGCTGGAGAAAGCCTACGTAGAGGAGTTCCGTTTCATCAGCCAGGTCAAGCTCTTTGCCTTCATCTGCATCTTCATCACCATCATCGGTGTATTCTGCCTCACGATGTTCGAGACAGAGTATCGCCGCAAGGAGATTGCCATCCGCAAGGTGATGGGCAGCAGTGTGGGCGAAGTGCTGTCACTCTTCACAAAGCGCTATGCCCTCCCGCTCATCCTCTCTTTCGCGATAGCTGCCCCTATCGGCTACTACATCAGCGAGCAATGGTTGCAAAACTTCGCAGAGCACACGCCTATCTACTGGTGGCTGTTCCCTGTGGCATTCTTCGTTGTCAGCATGATTGTCCAGCTCACTGTCATCATCCAATGTTGGCGTGTAGCAACGATGAATCCTGTAGAAAGCATCAAAACGGAATGAAAATAAATTGTACATTGTAAATTCTAAAATTGTAAATGATATGATGATTAAGATTGAAAATCTCTCTAAAGTCTTCCGCACTGAGAATGTGGAGACAACAGCATTGAATGGCGTAAGCTTGGAAGTAAAGGAAGGTGAGTTCGTGGCTATAATGGGACCTTCGGGTTGTGGCAAATCGACGCTCCTGAATATCCTCGGATTACTTGACAATCCCGATAGTGGCAACTACAACCTCGGAGGCGAGGAGGTGGGACACCTGAAGGAGAAAGACCGCACCAAGTACCGCAAGGGGCGCATCGGCTTCGTGTTCCAGAGTTTCAACCTCATCGACGAACTGACCGTGGAGGAGAATGTTGACCTGCAGCTGAAGTACCTTAAAGTGCCAAAGGCAGAGCGCAAGCAGCGAGTGCTGGACATCCTGCGCAAGGTGAACCTCTCACAGCGTGCCACCCACTATCCACAGCAACTCTCTGGCGGTCAGCAGCAACGTGTAGCCATAGCTCGCGCAGTTGTAGGCAAACCAAAATTGATTCTTGCCGATGAGCCAACAGGTAACCTCGACTCAAAGAATGGTATCGAAATCATGGAACTGCTCTCGCAACTCAACGCCGAAGGTACGACCATCGTGATGGTAACTCACAGTCAGCACGATGCTGCCTACGCCAACCGCATCATCAACCTCTTCGACGGTGAGGTGGTTGAGAATACTATATTATAATAGGTGCCAATGAAAAGTTTATTGTATCAAATACGAGCGCACAAGCTGGCTTATGCCCTCAATGTGTTGGGATTGAGCATCGCCCTGGCAGCATTCTACCTCTTTGCCACGCAGGTGGAGTTCAGCCGAACGTACAACCACAGCATCAAAGAACACGAACGCACCTATCGAGTGGAGGTAGGCGCATTCACACAGAACAGCGAATGGTCGTGCTATATGATTCGAGCATTCGAAGCTTCACTGAAGAGCATGACTCATGTTGAGGACATTGTCAGTCATAACATGGTACAATGGCATTTCCCTGTCTATGTCGGAGACAATCAGTTCAACGACATCATGTCTCTACAGATTGGCGATCCTGGTTTGGATTTCTTTGGAGAGAAGATACTTTACGGCACTTCGAACTATAAGACGAAGACACAAGCTGTCATAACAAGAAGTTGGCATCAACCTATATATCCAGAAAGAACAGTTCACGCTTCTTGATAAGGAAGGCAAGCCATCTTTGTTTGCTCCTGTCATGATAGCGACTCTTTCTACCTGTGCCCAGTTGGAACGTGATAACATCTCATTCCGACTGAACTCTGGTAGAAAGCAGTATGTTGAGAAAGGTGGTAAACTCGGCAGACCTACAGGTTCCACTAAGTCCCAGGATAAAAAGAGGGAAGAATATAGAGAGGTCATCAACCTCCTGAACA
>JAUNIK010000290.1 GCA_030523505.1 Prevotellaceae bacterium
TATGCTGGTACAATCGATGAGGATCGTACAGACCGTCATAACTATACGATCTACGCAAAGTTCATAAAGAAGGTAAATACCGATGGTTCTATCGACGAGAACAGTGGTACTGTTGAACTCCGTGCAGAGAATGACGAGATTCAGTTCAAGGTGAACAAGCAGGCTACATATAAGATCTATGACAAGATGGACGATATCAAGCCTTACCTCAACCATCACTATGTAATCATCAGTGATATTGATTATACCTTCCGTGACTATACCCTTATGAAGAATATGGATATGTGGTATAACGCAACCGGTACATTGACTCTTGAGCGTCAGATCAATACCCAGATTCCTCTCGAGGATCAGGATATCTTCTAAACAATGCTTACTGTTTTTCAATGATAAAACAATTTAAAATCGCTATAATGGTAGTGGCTCTTTCCTGGGCCACTACCATTAGTGTGTCTGCACAGACAACAGCAAAAGTCGTTGCAGCCCCTGATAATTCCGTTGCCAGCGCCAACTATGTGTCAAGTCGTGCACCTCTTCAGCCAGTCAGTTTCATTAAGCTTCCTCTTGGCTCAATCACCCCAAAAGGTTGGGTAGGACGCTATATGGAACTCCAGCGTGATGGTCTCACCGGTCACCTCGGAGAGATATCAGCATGGCTCGACAAGAACAACAACTCCTGGCTTCAGGAGGGCGGCGACCACGGTTGGGAGGAAGTGCCATACTGGCTCAAGGGCTATATGGATCTTGCTTACATCCTTCAGGATAAGAAGATGATTGATGAAAGCAAGGTTTGGATTGAGGCAATCTTCAAGTCACAGCGTGAGAACGGTTCGTTCGGACCTCTCAACGGAACTCCGGAGAAACCGGAACTCTGGGCTCAGATGATTGTGCTCACCACTCTCGAGCATTATTATGAGTACACCAACGACCAGCGTGTGCTTGACCTTATGACCAAGTACTTCAAGTGGGAACTTTCGTTGAAAGACGAGCAGTTCCTTGAGGACTATTGGGAGAACTCGCGTGGTGGCGACAACCTCTACTCTGTTCTCTGGCTCTACAACCGCACAGGTGAGTCGTTCCTCCTTGAACTGGCAGAGAAGATTCATCGCAATACCGCCAACTGGTGTCAGGCTTCCAACCTGCCTAACTGGCATAATGTGAATATCGCAGAGTGCTTCCGTGAACCAGCGACATACTATATGCTCACTGGCGACAAGAAGTATCTCAACGCTTCTTACAACGACCTCGACCTTATCCGCCGTACTTTCGGTCAGGTTCCTGGTGGTATGTGGGGAGGCGATGAGAACTCACGCATGGGTTACATCGATCCTCGTCAGGGTGTTGAATGCTGCGGAATGGTTGAGCAGATGGCTTCCGATGAGATAATGCTTCGCTTCACCGGCGACCCATTCTGGGCAGAGCACTGCGAGGATGTGGCTTTCAATACCTATCCTGCTGCTATGATGCCTGACTTCAAAGCACTTCGTTATATCACTTCGCCAAATATGGTGCTCGGTGATTCGAAGAACCATCATCCAGGTATCGACAACCGTGGTCCGTTCCTCTCAATGAACCCATTCTCAAGCCGTTGCTGCCAGCACAACCACTCACAGGGCTGGCCTTACTATTCGGAGAACCTCATCCTTGCTACACCTGACAATGGTGTTGCAGCAGTGCTCTATGCAGCATGCGAGGCTCGCGCAAAGGTGGCTGACGGTAAGAATGTAACCATCGTTGAGGAGACAAACTACCCATTCGATGAGAATATCTCGTTCACCGTGAATATCGACCAGCCAAAGAAGGCAAAGAAAAAGAACATTGTCACTTCGGTAGAGTTCCCATTCTATTTCCGTATTCCAACATGGACTACTCGCGCAGCAGTCGTAATGGTCAATGGTGAGAAGGTCAATGCACGTATCGAACCGGGCAAGTATCTCGTCATCAACCGTGCTTGGAGCACAGGCGACAAAGTCACTGTGACATTCCCAATGCAGATTAAGGCACGCATCTGGCAGGCTAACCAGAACTCGGTGTCTGTTGACTACGGACCACTCACACTTTCCCTCAAGATAAAGGAGGTTTACAAGCAGGTTGACTCAAAGGCAACCGCTATCGGTGACTCTCACTGGCAGGAAGGTGCTGATGCTTCGGCATGGCCAACAACCGAAATCTATCCTGGTTCTGCCTGGAACTATGCACTCTGCACCGGTCCTGATTTCTATCGCAACATTGAAGTTGTTAAGAAACCTTGGCCAGCCGACAACTACCCATTCTCGTTGGATAATGTACCATTGGAGTTCAAGGCAAAGGGTGTGAAGGTTCCATGGTGGACTATCGATGAAAACGGACTCTGTGGCGTTTTGCCAAATGCACAGGCTGAGCGCTCAGAGACAATCGAGAACATCACCCTTGTTCCAATGGGTGCTGCCCGTTTGCGTATCTCGGCATTCCCACAGGCAACAGTACGCCAGTTTGGTGGTCCTGTACCAGCCGAAGCACAGCGAGCAACACGCCGCAATGATGGCAATCGTCGTATCGGCGAACGTGTTCATCGCGGTCAGCGTCCTCAGCAGCGTAATCGCTAATAACTAACCAAAATTATATTAATCACATGAAGAAATTATTTATTGCTCTTGCAACTGTAGCGTTCTCTATGAACCTCAGTGCAAAAACAGACAATTGCCCTGCTGACATGGTAAACCCACTCATGGGTACTGAGTCAACATTCGCAATTTCTACAGGTAACACCTATCCTGCTATTGCTCTTCCATGGGGTATGAACTTCTGGATGCCACAGACAGGAAAGATGGGTGACGGTTGGGCTTATGTCTATACCGAGAACAAGATCCGCGACTTCAAGCAGACTCACCAGCCAAGTCCATGGATCAACGACTACGGTCAGTTTGCTCTCATGCCAGAGACCGGCACACCAGAGTTTCATCAGGACAAGCGTGCTTCATGGTTCTCTCATAGAGCAGAAGAGTCACGCCCTTATTTCTATAAGGTGTATCTCGCTGACTACGATGTAACAACCGAGATTGCTCCAACAGAGCGTGCTGCCATCATGCGTGTCACATATCCTGAGACCGACAAGGCTAGTTTCATCATCGATGCTCTCGATCGTGGTTCTTATGTAAAGATCATCCCTGAGAAGCGCATGGTTATCGGCTACACTACAAAGAACTCTGGTGGTGTACCTGAGAATTTCAAGAACTATTTCGTTCTTAAGTTCGACCATCCTTTCGCAGTATCTTCTACCGTTGAGGCTACAGCAACAGGTGCTGACCGCAACAAGGATCCATACGGAGACATCAAGACCAGCAAGAACCTCGAGCTTCAGGCTAACCACGCTGGTGCTATCATCGAGTTCGCTCCAATGAAGCGTGGCGAGCAGGTAAATGTCCGCATTGCATCTTCATTCATCTCATTCGAGCAGGCTGAGGCTAACCTCGATGAGCTTGGCGGTCGTTCGTTCGATGCTGTAAAGGCTGACGCAAAGGCAATCTGGAACAAGACTCTCGGTGCTATCGAAGTAGAGGATGATGACATCGACAACATCCGTACATTCTACTCTTGTCTCTATCGTGCAGTGCTCTTCCCACGTATGTTCTGGGAGGTTGCTAACGGCAAGCCAGTTCACTACAGCCCTTACAATGGCGAGGTTGCTCCTGGTTATATGTACACTGACGCTGGTTTCTGGGATGTGTTCCGTTGCTTGTTCCCACTCCTGAACCTCGTTTATCCTGACACAAACGAGAAGATTCAGAATGGTCTTGCAAACACCTATCGTGAGAGTGGCTTCTTGCCAGAGTGGATGTCGCCAGGTCACCGTGGCTGTATGGTTGGTAACAACTCTGCATCTATCGTAGCTGACGCTATCCTCCTCGGTCTTAACATCTCTGACGAGGACAAGCAGACTCTCTGGGAGGCTGTTGTTCACGGTGCTAATGCTGTTCACCCAACAGTAAGCTCTACTGGCCGTCTCGGTTGGGAGTACTACAACAAGCTCGGTTATGTACCTTACGATGTAAAGATCAACGAGAATGTAGCTCGT
>JAUNIK010000291.1 GCA_030523505.1 Prevotellaceae bacterium
TCGCTAATTACTCCCCCTTCGGGGGTTGGGGGACTTTCCGGTTCGTCAGGAATCTCGATAATGGTTTCTTCTTCTTCGGTGAACTCAATCAGTTGGTTGCTGAACATATCCAGAAGCATCGACATGCCGGCCGGCATTCCCGAAGGACCAGCATGGAGATGAATGTCGATACAGTTCTTCGCCATGAACGAATCTTCCTCTTGCTTGGTACCATCTTGCGTTTCCTTGCCCTCCACTTTCTCGTGTGTAGCACTGTATTTCGCCACGAGCTTGTTCTGGGCGCATTCTGTCACCGTAGCCTGGAAATTCAGATCTATCTGCTCTATATGCAGATAAGGTAATGGCACGAGGTTCATCAATGGCATCGACAACCTATGTGTCAGTCCGTCTTTCGTATATGTGAACGACACCATCACAGGTTCATAACAGCCGGTTCCCTCTTCTTCCTCTTTGAGCATGTCGGCTATGAGGAAGTGGTGAGTAGCCTCGGAAGCTTTCTTCTGTGCTTCAACGCAAGCACGCAACGGACCACCGATGATATGCCTGAAATCTAATTCTTTTATGGATTCAAGTTGTTCTGACATAGTCGTTATTTTTTATCAATGTTATTTTTGATCAGGTTTACAAACCTTGCACGCTCTCTTCTTTCCGCGGAGTTCATCATCGCACACCACCTTGTTTATCGTGTGCCCCTTGATATAGCGGCAGTTCTCCTTATGGTAGCAGTCACCTTCTGGAGTGACAAACACCCACTGACGGGTGTCCTTGTCGAATACACGCACACCCTGGCTCTGCGCTATCTGCAACAGTCGTGCTATGCCGTAAGGCATCTCCGCCTGACCGAGCTTCACCGAGGAGTTGATGTTCACATGCCCCTCCTTCGTCTTCTCTTCTTGCAGTTGCAACTCCAACATTTTCTGCAGCTCTGCCAGCCTTTTAGCCTCGGCTTTCAGTCGTTGTGTCTGTCGGAATTTTCCGCCACTAAACCTTGAAATCGATGCCACAGCCACCCTGCTGGCAGCCTGTTGCTTGCGTAAAACATTCCTCAGCGCCCTCTTTTGTTCGATAAGCAGTCGGCGTGGTGCAACGCTCACAGGCAGTGTGATACGCTCCACAGTCCTTTGACTTTCGCCTTCAGCCTTTTCATCACGTTTTGTAACCTCATTCATGTCGAGGTCGAGGGTGAAGTTCAGTTCAGCACCGTCAATCTGCATCGGAGTGCTCGGCGATACGGAGAGCAGAGGCATCTTCAAACTCTTGGTGCCGTGTTCTGTGTTCACAGCCACCTTCGCCATCTTCGCCACCTGCTTGCCGTCTTTCTCCTGGAACGCCAGATGGTCGATGATATCCTTACCCGAGGACACCATATCCATCTGTGCCTGCATAGTCTGCGTCAGAGCTCCTTTCAGCAAGGTAGAGAATGGAAACTGCTGGATGACATTTTCTTCTGCCATATCGCAATGTTTTTTATTCGCTTATAACCTTGTTGATGATGCCCACAGCAACAGTGCGACCACCCTCGCTCACCAAGAAACCATCATTCTCGCGGAGATAGTAAGGCATTGCCAGTTCGATGGTCACATCTGCTGTCTCGCCCGGCATTATCATATCCTTGCCTTCGGCGAAGGTCATGACACCAGTGAAATCCATCGTGTTGAAGAACTTGCACTGTCCACGGTAGCCCGGCTGAATAGGAGTGTGGCGACCACCTTCCTCCTTTGTCAGCAGGCGTATGGTAGCCTCCATCTTGTTCCTGAGCGACAGAACTGAAGAGCGCTGGGTGACGATGTCGCCTCTTCTCACATCAGTCTTCGCCAGACCGGTTATCAGCAGTCCAGCCTGAATGTCAGGACCACCTTCGATGCTGTCCACCATCTTTCTGAACACCTCGATGGCGGTGATGGTGGTATCCTGCTTCTTGTCAGGCGAATATACCGATGCTTCGTCGCCCGCCTTGATAGTGCCCGACACAAGGTTACCGGTAAGCACCGTACCACGACCTGTGATGTTGTAAACATCTTCCACCACGAAGCAAGTAGGACCGTTCAGGTCGTATCGCACAATGTTCTTTGCATCGTCGATCATGCTCTGCAGGCGTTCACTTGCAACAGGAACCTCTGGTGCTGGTTCTGCTGCACCGCCAAGGTCGTCGGCAGGATCTACCTCACCCTCGGTGATAGGCTCAGGCTCTGGTTCTGGTTCCACTATCTCGTCGAACACGAGGTGTTGTCCGAAAATCTGTTGCATCTTTGCAATGCCAGGAGGCATGTCGCTTGTCACGGCACGGATGTTCACCTTCATGATGTTTTGGTCCGTAAAGGACGACATACTGCTACCATCCTCAGTCTTATCCTCCTGCTCATCGCCAGTCTCGGTAGAGTATTTCGCTGTGAGATGAGCCTCGCCGTTTCGTTCTTCTGTGGCAGTCACATTAGCTGTGAACGCCAGATCGACATAGTCAATCTGTATGAAAGGCAGAGGAACGATGGTGAGCAGTGGTATGTTCAGTTTTAGTTTCTTACCATCTTTTATGAAGGAGAAACTCACCATGACAGGTTCTGCTTCGCCATCTTTGCCAGTGTTCATGGTCACTTCCCTCATGAACTTGTATGCGGTGAACGATGCATCTCTTTGAGCACCGACGCAAGCCACCAGCGGTCCACCGAGGATTTCCTCGAACGGTATGGAATTGATAACGCTCTTTACCTGTGAAATTGAATTATTATCTGCCATAGGATTATATCTTTACATGAATAATCATGAATGCTCACGAATTATCCATTAATTATTTCTTATCTACTCTCCCCTTGAGTCGGCCTCTTCTCCAAGGCATTTCAACGCCCTCGCCCTAGCGAAGCGGTACGGGAGAGGGAAGAGCGCAAAGCGCGAGGGGAGAGGGTCTCCTTAAAACTTACTCGCCCTATCGAGATTGTTCTTTGCGTCGTTCACCTCACGTAGCAGGTCCATAGCGCGTTTTGACTCATTGCGGTTGATGGTGAGTACCAGTCCGCAGTGATGGCATTTGAGACCAGTTGCACTGAGCAGTTCAACGATTGATGTACGAATGAAATTTCCACACTGAGGGCAATTCATGCCCGGTTCTTTCTGAGTATTGTTCATAATAGTCTTAATTAAAATGTTTTATTGTTTTTTATTCCCTTGTTGTTTTTTTTTGAGAGCATCCCTCTTCTCCCTCCCCATTCTTCTGCCCTAACGAGCGAAGCGGCATAGCCGAGCGCGGGGGCTGGGGGGCTACTCCACACTGATATTCGAGCCTGCATATTGCAGCAAACCACGAACACCGTTAGGCAGCACTGTAGGAGCCAGTTTTATCGACACCTTCACGTTGGTGAACTGCTTGCTGTTCTCTTCTGAACTCCCACTGCTTGCAGCTGTTCCAGAGTCTTGCGGAGTAGCAGCGAAGAACCTGAATTCAGGCAGGTTTTGAGTTATGAGGCCATTCTGCAATAACTTGTCGAGTTCCTTACCGACCTTTGCCCGTGATGCTCTCTTTCGGGCTGTTATGGTGGTTGTCTCCTCTGTCTTCGTACTCTTCACCACCTCCATCTGCGCCTCCAGTTCGAATGTAGCCTCCGAGATTCGCAGTGATGGCAAGGCGAGAAGCGAGATATAAGGAATAGTCACCACTTGCACCTTTCCCTCCTCGTCCACCAGTTCATAGTCAACGGTCTTCAGTCGTTTGCGCTTTTCTCCGTTACTGTCGGTATATGTCTCAACGGCTTTGTTCTCCACTATCTCCACAAAGTCGTCAGCCGCCTGTAAGTCAGCCTCCATAACATCGTGGATGAGCGAAGAGATGAGATTCTTCATGCCATAGGCAGCATTCCCCTGCTCAGCGATATCGGTTATGTCTTTGTCTTCAGCCATAATTATATCCGTTATTAATCGTTATCATTATGTGTCCCCACTTTGAACGAGATAGTGTGAATACACTCCGGTCCCAGTTCAGCGAGTCTCTTCGCGTCAACAATGACCTCCAGCTCCTCCAACGCTTCACCATCGCCATCGCTATCGCTATCGCCATTGCTAT
>JAUNIK010000292.1 GCA_030523505.1 Prevotellaceae bacterium
TTCCCCGTAGGGACCTAGATTTCTTCTGCCCTACGAGCGAAGCGGCGAAGCCGAGCGCTGCTCATTAGAGCCTAAGATTTCTTGCCGCCAGGCAACATGATATAATGTAGATGCAACGAAAACAGGCAACCTTTCACATGGTCGCCTGCTGCTATTTATAAATGTATGATTGTTACCTTTTGTATATGAATCGCAATGCGTAAGGGCGCTGCGCCCTTTCTGGCGAGGATTACTCCCCTTCTGGTGTGATGAGCTTGTAGCCCTTGCCGTGGATATTGATAATCTCAATCTGTGGATCGTCCTTCAAGTGCTTGCGGAGCTTTGTGATATACACATCCATTGAACGGGCATTGAAGTAGTTATCATCAATCCAGATGGTCTTCAAAGCGAACTCACGCTGGAGGATCTCGTTAGCGTGTGAGCAGAGAAGTGCAAGCAGCTCGTTCTCCTTTGTGGTGAGCTTTGTCTGCTTCTCGCCGATGCTGAGGAGCTGCTTCTGTGTGTCGAACACGAAGGCGCCGAGCTGATATTCTGTGCTCTCCTTGCTCTTCTTGCCATTGACACGACGGAGGATTGCCTCAATACGGAACACGAGTTCTTCCATAGAGAATGGTTTGGTGATATAATCATCTGCACCAATCTTGAAACCTTCAAGGATATCCTCTTTGAGAGTCTTAGCTGTGAGGAACACGATTGGAATATCGCTGTTTGCCTGACGAATCTCCTGTGCCAGTGTGAAACCGTCTTTCTTTGGCATCATCACGTCAAGAACACAGATGTCGTACTTGTTCTTCATAAACTCTCTGAAACCAACCTCGCCATCAGGGCAGAGTGTTGCTGCATAGCCTTTTGCCTGCAAATATTCACGAAGGAGCATACCGAGGTTCTCATCATCTTCGCAAAGAAGGATCTTCAAATTCTCTTCCATAATCGTTATGTTTTTAAAATGTTAATATTCTGGTTTATCTAATAAATGTTTGTTTCTAACTTTCAATGAGCACTGGGAGTTTTATTGTGAAGGCTGTGCCCTTGCCGTATTCACTCTCCACCTTTATCTCACCTTCATGGATATCGACGATCTGCTTTACGTATGCAAGACCGAGTCCGAAGCCCTTGACATTGTGGACATTGCCGGTGTGAACGCGATAGAACTTCTCGAATATCTTCTTCACATTCTCTTTCTTGATACCAAGACCGTTGTCCTGAATCATTATCGAGATATGATCATCGTCGGGGTTCCATGTCTTGATGAAGAGGTTGAGCGGCTGGTCTGGCTTGCCGTACTTCACTGCATTGTCGAGCAGGTTGAAGATGGCATTCTGGAAATGCATCTCATCGACATAGGCGAGCGACTCAACAGCCTCGATATCAATATCTATCTTTCCACCGGTATTGTTGACACGCAGGTGGAAGGTGTTTGCTATGGTCTCCACCATCTCGTTGATGTCGAGCTCTTTCTTGTTGTAGATAGCCTTCTGTCGGTCGAACATCGACATCTGGAGCACCTTGTCAACAAGGAAACGGAGACGGCGCGACTCTGTGTTTATCACTCCACCGAGGTGTGCCAGCATCGTTTCGCTCTTCTTCACCCCACTGTCGTTGAGCATCTGGGCAGCAAGCGAGATACTGCTGATTGGTGTCTTCAACTCGTGGGTCATGTTGTTGATGAAGTCGTTCTTTATCTCCGAGAGTTTCTTCTGACGGAACACCACATAGATGGTGAAGATGAATGTCAGGAGCAATACCACGGTGAAGATAAGCGAAGGAATCATGAACTTGACACTGCTGTAGATATAGCGGTTGGCATCTGGGAAGTGAACTTTCACCATGCCTTTGTTTGGCTGCGGGTCGTTGCGGAACAGTGTCTGTACATAGAGTGCCTCAGAGCCAGCCTCTTCGTAATCAGGACATCGGTAAACCTCGCGACCGTCGTGGGTGCAGACGATGAAATGATATGGAATGTTTATTCCGTTGTTCATCAGCTCTGCTTTCAAGTCCTGATCGAGGAGCTTGAAGTTGATTCGTTCTTTCAGCGGTTTCTCTGATGCTGTGTAGAGAATGCTGTAAACGACTTCATCGAGGAGTGCCTTCTGATATACATATCTGTTGTGCATTATCTCCTGCATTGAGCGGGTTGCCTCGGAGATTGCATTCTTGTCATTGTTGAGGATGATTCCCTTAGGCATCGTGGCTGGTGCTGTGGTGTTTGTCTTCAACTCGAACGAAGAATAGATGGTTCCGTCGTTGCCTACCACCGAGAACTGGTGCGATTTCTGTAGCGAACCGTCAGGGCGTCCTGCCAGTGCATTCAACGAATCTTGCTGGAACGCTTTTCGTTCTGAATCGTTCACATCCTTTTCAAGATATCGTAGTGTCTCATTGAGCTCGAGGTTACGAGACGCACGGTACAATGCACGGTTCACTGACTCATCGAACTGTTCGCGTTTCATCTGAGCCATGGAACTCATGTACATCAGCTGCAAATAAAGCAATCCGAGGAAGGAAATGCCCATTATCGCTGCAATTGCCCATATCGTTTTCTTCTTCATGCCGGCAAAGTTAGTGTGTTTTATGGAACAAACCGAACAAATCGTTAATTAATTCAGTTAAATTTAACATCGTTAACACTTTATTGAGTGTTTAATTAATTATTTCGCACTTAAATAATCGCATTACTATAATTTCAAAAGAATTACAGCACAAAAAAATAGGCCGCGGTTCAAAACCACGACCTATATATTATATAATAAGGTGTAAATTCCTGTCTGGGAATTACCTCGTTCTTCGTCTATCGGATTCTGTCAGCCGAGCGCACAAGCTCATCATCGCTCTTGATAGCTCTGCGAGCCAGGAATGTCAGTACAAAGGCAATGACAGGGAGGCATGACGCGAAACATGGGTGAACAGTGGCGTCGCCCTTCAACATCACTGTGAGTCCTGCGAAGCATGCAACCCAAAGAAGATTGCATATCATTGCCACGGTGCAGAGCTTCATCTGGCCACGACGGTTGTGATAGTTCATGATAGCCAATACTGAAACAAGCTCTGTCACTACAACAATACCGAAGAGCACTGATGGCAGATAGCTCTCTACTGTGCCTTCACCATTGATAAGCATCAGGCTGTACATTGTCGATGACAAGCCCATGCCCACTGGCTCAAACTCAGCAAGACCCATGCAACAGCAGAACACCAGCATGATAACTGCCAATGCGAGGTAAACGGTCTGTATTCTCTGAATCATTAGTAAACCTCCTGCTGCTCCTTTGATGGATCGCGGTAATAAACATTATCCTCAACGAACTCCTCTGTTGCGAGAAGTGATGGTTTTGGAAGTTTCTCGTAGTAGCGAGAAATCTCAATCTGCTCACGGTTTTCGAAAACCTCCTCGAGAGAATCGTTGTATGAAGCAAACTCCGAGAGTCTCTTGCTCAGGTCCTGCTTGATTTCTGCTGCAATCTGGTTAGCTCGTTTGCCAATGATTGCAACGCTCTCATAGATGTTTTCTGTCTCTTCACAGAGATCCATGATGTTACGGGTCACTGTGTTTGTTGGTGCTTTTGATTTCTTGTAATCCATATAATTGTTATTTCTGTTTATTCTGTTAATGATTTATTCTTCGTCTTTTGCGTTTTCTGTCACCACCTTGCATTTCTTGATATAACGCTCGGCCTCATGAACAAGTTTTGAATCCGGATATTCGTTGATGAATCCATAGCACTCATCCTCGGCATCCTGATAGCGCTCCAGTCTCTTCTCCTCGACACTCATTGTAGCGAGCTCATACTTGCTCTTCATAACGAGGGCAGAGAAATTCTCACGCAGGTCGGTGTAAGGGAAATCCTTCAAGGCGTTCTCTGCTGTGATGATGCATGCCTCGTAGTTGTTACCACCGTTGGTACAGTTTCCGAAATATGTACCGAGGTCATAATACAACTGGGCTGTGTGCAACTCCTTGCGAACGAGTTTATCCTGCAAGTCATAAAGACGATGGTGAGTGATATCCTTCATCTTTGCCTCAGGAT
>JAUNIK010000293.1:0-1428 GCA_030523505.1 Prevotellaceae bacterium
TGCCATCAAAAGGCCATTTAGATTTTGAAAAAACGATAAAAATAAACAATATGATAGAACAAATGCTTGAATACAATAAGCATTTCGTGGAAACGAAGGCTTATGAGAAATACCAAACCAGTAAGTATCCTGACAAGAAGATAGCCATTGTCACCTGTATGGATACTCGCCTTGTAGAACTCCTTCCTGCTGCTCTTGGCATCAAGAACGGTGATGTGAAGATTATCAAGAATGCCGGTGGCACTATAACCAATCCATTTGACTCAACAGTACGTTCGTTGCTCGTTGCTATCTACGAACTTGGTGTCAACGAAGTGATGATTATCGGCCACACAACCTGCGGGGTTCAAGGCATGGACAGTCAGGAAATGCTTCACTTGATGCGTGAGCGCGGTATCGACGAGGAACATATATCTTTGATGAAACATTGTGGTATTGACCTTAACTCATGGCTTCATGGTTTTGATGATACAGAATCAGCAGTGCTCGAGACTGTTGACCTTGTAAAGAACCATCCTCTCGTACCAAAGGATGTTGTGGTGCGTGGATACATCATGGACAGTGAAACAGGAGAACTGAAAACAATATAAATACAGAAGCAGTATGAAACAGAGTAGGAACAACCAAATCACGAAGGTCAGCATCATAGGAATTGGTGCGAATGCGGTGATTGCCTTTTTCAAGGTCGTTGTCGGTATTCTATCCAATTCTGTTGCTGTGTTGCTCGATGCTGTCAACAATGTGTCGGATGCACTGTCGTCAGCCATCACGATAATTGGCGTCAAGCTGGCGGGCAAGAAACCTGACAGCAAGCACCCTTTCGGCTATGGACGTGTGGAGTATTTCAGTGCCATTCTGGTGGCGGGAATCATCTTTGCCGCTGGCGTATCGTCAATGATTGAATCTGTGAAAGCGATAATCCATCCAGAACAGACTTCCTTCACTTGGGTTTCGGTCTTTGTTATCGTAGTTGCCATGGTCGGAAAACTGATACAGGGTAGATACTTTCAAGTTCGTGGCAAGACGCTCAACTCCGATGCACTCGTCGCAAGTGGTCTTGAAGCGTCGTACGATGCTGTGCTTTCTGCCGCTACACTCCTTGGAGCGGCGGTGTCAATGTTCTGGAATATCTATATTGATGGCTACATCGGTGCTGTGATTTCGGCCTTCATCGTCAAGACGGGTTTTGAAATGCTCCTCGATCCACTAGGAAAGGTTGTGGGTAAGAGGGTAGAGGGAGATCTCGCAAAGGCCATTAAGAGTAAGGTTATGGAAGTGCCGGGCGTACTTGGCGCATACGATTTAATCCTTCACGACTATGGTCCTGACAAAGCCATAGGTTCCATTCATATCGAAGTGTCCGACACGCTGTCTTCTCATCAAATTAGAAAAGTCTGTCGCAGTGTCTGTGCCCTTGTATATTCAGAA
>JAUNIK010000293.1:1438-4020 GCA_030523505.1 Prevotellaceae bacterium
GTGACTGTTGGTGTCTATGTCATGAACGACACTGATCCTGAGGCTGTTGCCATGCGCGAGGACATACGTCAGATAGCAATGTCGCAGGATGGTGTGAAGCAGATGCATGGCTTTTTTGCTGACGAGAACGAGATAGCTTTTGATATTGTCGTTGCCTTTGATCATGACACATTCACAATCTGCCAGAATATTAAGAATCAGGTGATGGAGAGATATCGGGCAAAGACTTTACAAATAACGATAGACACCGATTATTCGGGTTGAAGATAATAGTTGAATAAATATATGAAAATAAAAATTATGGGAATACTGGCAATGCTCTGTAGTTTGCTTGGCTGCAGCGCCCAAACAGATGGATTCGAGAGTCTTTCTGTAGAAGAATATGCAAAAGCAATTGAAGACACAACCATAGTGCGCCTCGATGTCCGTACAGCAGAAGAGTATGCAGAGGGCCATATTGCGAATGCTGTCAACATTGATGTGCTCAAGGAGGATTTTCTAGAGAAAGTACAAGCTTACATCAAATCTCTCCACATAGAGGGGGAACCGGAGAGGGTCCTTGCTGTAAACTGCCGTAGTGGCAGACGAAGCAAGAATGCTTCAAGAATCCTCGTAAAGAACGGCTACAAGGTCATCGAACTTGACGCAGGTTATAATGGTTGGGTGAAAAAAGGTATGCCTGTAACCAAGTAAATAATCACCCTATTCTCTCTTCAATATTCTATCAACTTTTATAGAATCAATGAACAAACTTGTAATACTTATAACTGGCGCAAGCAGTGGCATTGGCTATGAAACGGCCAGAATGCTTGCAGAAAAAGGATACAAGGTGTATGGTGCGGCGCGTCGTGCTGAAAGGATGGAACCACTCCGCCAGTATGGTGTGATACCAATTGTACTCGATGTCACTTCTGGCGATTCGGCAAAAGCTGCTGTCGATTGTATCCTTCATAAGGAAGGTCGGATAGATATCCTTGTCAACAATGCTGGTTATGGTGAACTAGGACCAATAGAAACAACTGATATCGAGAATGCCCAGCATCAGATGGATGTCAATGTCCTTGGACTGGCCCGTATGACACAACTTGTTCTGCCACACATGCGCAGTCAGCATAGTGGGCGTATTGTCAATGTAGCCTCCATAGCAGGTCATATCACATTCTGTTTCGCCGGTTGGTATAATGCCAGCAAATATGCGGTCGAGGCATTGAGCGATGCTACTCGTATGGAGGTTAAACGCTATGGTGTTGATGTCGCCATAGTGGAACCTGGTGGTGTTTACAGCGACTGGGGTAGGATTGCCGCAAAACAACTCCGCAAGGCATCGGCTGATACCGTATATGAAGAGAATGCAGGGCGCACGGCTAATGTTTTTGAAATGATGTACGGGCGAAATCCTTACAACCTGATGACCTCTACCGAGAAAGCCGCTAAGTATGTGTGCAAGGCTGCTACCTCGCCTTGTCCTAAGACACGCTATGCTTTTGGAGTGGGGAATGCCACGATGCGCTTTTTGCATACGGTGTTGCCCGACCGATGGTTCGATGCATTAATCACCACTTTATTCCACACATTCGGATAAAAACATAGACATCACATTGGAAGTCAAATAATAATAGACAAATAAATATGAAATCATTCGGATCAAAACCGTGGATGCTTCCACAGCCGGTGCTTATTATCGGCACTTACAACGAAAACGGAGTTGCTAACGCTATGAACGCAGCCTGGGGCGGAACCTGGGACATGCATGAGATTATCATCAGCATGGGCAGTCATGCTACTACAGAGAACTTGAAGCTCAATAATGGCGAGTTTACCGTGGCATTTGCTACAGCCGAGACAATGGTTGCGTCTGACTTTGTGGGTATTGTTTCAGCAAAGAACAATCCCGAGAAAATGGCAAAGACTGGTTGGCAGGTAGAAAAGGCTCCAAACGTAAACGCTCCTCTTTTTAAGGAGTTCCCAATGACAATGGAGTGCCGCATCAAAGAGAAGATTGATGAAAGTGAAACTGGTTATTATCTCGTTGCAGAGGTTGTCAATGTTCTTTGTGATGAGCAGTTCCTTAACGAGCAAGGCAATCCTGATGTTGAGAAGATGAACATCATTGCATACGAACCAGTGAACCACAAATACATCCAGATGGGCAAGATTGTTGGTGATGCATTCTCATGTGGAAAGGAACTGAAGTAGAAATATTATGAAACAGTCTTTTGATTATCTGGAGAATGTTCCTAATATAGCGGCAACGGTATGCGATAAGGAGGGTATTGTGCTTTATCAAAACAAACGTGCCATCGATCGTGATGGCGAAGTTGTTGGCAAGAATCTCTATAATTGTCACGGCGAGAAAGCTGGTGCCATGATTCGCCACATGATAGAATCGGGAGAAAGCAATACCTATCAGATAATCCGTCACAGCAAGCATAAGTTTCTCCACCAAACACCATGGTTTGATGAAAATGGCAATATAGCAGGATTGATAGAGTTGGCTATAGACCTGCCAGATGAGATGCCTGTATTTAATAGAGACAAAGAATAAATGGAAGAAAATCGTATGACAATGAAACAAGTACTTT
>JAUNIK010000294.1:0-582 GCA_030523505.1 Prevotellaceae bacterium
AAGAGTGAACTCTATGCCAATGAATCTGACTCCAATGCCACTCTCGCTCTGATGAGCTTCGAGTGCATCATAATATTAATCAAAAATCGCTGTCGCAGCAAAATATTTAAAAATCTGTTCACGAGCCGATGTCCCCTCCAATAGTCAAGGCATTTCACGACCCTCCCCCTAATGGGGGGGAGATGGAGGGGGGCTCAGGCTTGGGTCTTCTACTTCTTCCCCACCACAATCATCTTCCCACAGGTGGTCTCCATTCTCTCGAAGAATTCTTTGAGAGGAGGATATTCATCGATGCTGAAATGCAGTTTGTTGATTCTCACTCGGCAGTTCGCTTGAATATGCGAATTTACCTCCTTCACTCCTAATATCCCGTCGAGAGTATTCCCCGGCAAAGCAAGATTCACTGGCGTGATACCCTCCTGAAGATAATAACCCTCAGGCAGTTTTATGTCGAGCGACATTATCGAAGATGATAAAGCCGGAAACTCCTTCGGCATGATTGGTGTCTCTTCGGTAAACGGATTCTCATTGAAGAATGGCATGATGAAAGGACGGAAATAGTATTCGTCAGACTCGCCATAG
>JAUNIK010000294.1:592-4019 GCA_030523505.1 Prevotellaceae bacterium
TGTCAATGGTGAAATCATATTCATAGGTGGCGCTCTTCGAGAAGTCGGAAGTACCCGTGGTATGGAACTGGCTGATGCTGATTCCGTTTTTAGCCTCTATGTCGGCAACAAACGCAGCACTGTCGTTCTTCTCAAACCATTTGTTGCGGAAATTCATCGCGGCAATTCCGCTCAGTGAATAAACACATTTTCCTGTCATCTTACCCTCGGCAGTCAGTTCGGCAGTGATATTCACGAAAGTACGCTGGCTCACAACCTTCTGCAAGTTCACCTCCTCGAACTTATTCGTCTTGTACAGGATGAAAGCCCTGTCCACATTCAGTTCAGCCGGCAGGATATCCAGATATCCATTCTCAGCCGAACAGTCGTAGTAATGCATCGTGGTAGGGTTCTCTGCAATAGCAACGACAAATGTGTTGAGCGCATCAATAGAAGGGCGGTTGGCAGGAAGTTTTCCCCTCGAGCGGCGACTCATCACCGCAGGATAGCAATCCACTCCCGCATCTTTCAGCATACTCATCAGCACAAAGTTCAGGTCGGCATTATCGCCCGAACCCTCCTTCAGCACTTTCGACAGCGATGTTCCCACGAGAGCATATTTCCCATTCCAGCGGAGTCGGCTTTTCAGCAATGCTATGGTAGCCTCAATCCTCTCCATCACATCAGGGATAGCCTTTATGTTCAGTGCCTCCATCTCTTCTTTCAGCGGATTGCTCTGACGCAGACGCCCACCAAACTCCTTTGAGGTGAAGAGCAGTCGGTTCACATCGTTCTGCGACTTTGTGAAGTTATGCCTCTGTCCACGCCACAGAACCTCCATCACCTCGAAGTCGATTTTGTCAGCATAGTCCATCGGACAATAAATGTAATCCGCATTCTTTGGCAGAGCCGGCAAGTCGTAGTATGAGAAATCGAAGCGCACATCACGAGTCTCGTTCATTGTCTCACGCTTGTCCATCGTCACCTTGTGACTGCCCGTCTGCTCGTAGTAGTAACCCACATATCCCGGCATCTGTATGCTGCAGTGAGTAGATTTCACAGGGTATTCATCCTGTGCAAGCCACGAAGGAATATCGTAAATCCTCCTGCGATAAATCGAGTAACTGTATTTGATGACCGAACCAACCTTCACCTGTGGGATTGCAAAGCGCACACTGACACGCTTGTCGTCAATCCTCTGCTGTGAAATCATCTTCTTTGTCATCTCTGTCACCTCCACCTTTCCGTCAACTACATTGATAGAGGAAGCCTTTATATCCAGAACTTCATCATCGTCGGTGTCGCTCGATGCATCATCATAGATGACAACCTCCACATCGCCAGCCCCGGTGCCATCCTCCTTCAGAATCTTTATCTGTTTCTTTATTGCCACACGCAGACACTCCACATCTCTCCATCTTTCCATGCGCATATCCATATCCGCGAAGAGCACAAAGGCATTTGCGTCTTTATCAAACGGACAGCAGTCAACATCCAGTGCCTCTTTCTGGTCCTTCTGGGCAGCAACAGGAAGCACAGCAAACAGCAATATAGCGAGTAAGATATTTCTCATAAAGATAAAAGTATTCATTGATATTCCGACAGTTTTTTAATCCTGCAACAAATTTACATCATTTCCCCGAAACCGCCAAAGGATTTCATGAAAAAACGACCTTTATACTATGGCGGCTTCGAATGTTGCTGGGTTCAGGGCAAGGCCTCGTGTACGCACGCGATAATTAAGTATGGTGTTATACGAATAGTTCAGGATTCTTGCAATCTGGTGGTTGTCTTTTATGCCGAGTCGTATCAAGGCGAAGATACGCATTGCAGGAGTTAGTTGTTTGCTGTCGCCTGTAGAGCGGGCTTCCGGCACGACAAGACTGTTGAACTCCTCCACGAAGTCCGGAAACAGCGACAGAATCAGTTCATCGAGCCATGCATACTGCTCTTTGCGGTTGAAATTGCTATTAATATTCTTTATCAACTGTAACACCTGGTCATACTGCTGTTTTTTGCATTTCTGCTCAGCCTTTATGGCGAACTCTGTAAATGTAGCCGACAGTTCACTGTTCTGTTCCAGCAATCTGCCTATGTATATGTCCTTCACCTTGTTCTGCTCTTTGAGTTGCTGGTTAGTGGTGTTCAGTTGCTCGTTGGCAGCATCGAGGTTTTCCTTCTCTTCTTTCTGTGTCTTTGTCTCCTCCTCGTATTCAATGATACGCTTGCTGCTTTGGATGTGGGTTACCAGGATTCGCCCTAAGAAGGTCAGGATAAGAACGAATAGGAGTATTGTTGCGACGCTGATCCTGATTTCTTTTGCTGACTCCGACCTTGCCAGTTCCGGAACGATACGGTCTATATGGTTTATCGACGAACGCATACCGAAATATTCACCGTTCTCAATAGCCACCTGCATATAGCGTGTCGCCTCGCGTTCGTTGTTGTAGTTATAGTACAGATGTTCCGCCAGATCGAACACGGCTATCGATGAGTTCATGGCATTTATAATGTTCAGTTGCGTTGCTTTGATGTAATAAGTCAATCCATCCTCGCTTCGCTCCTCCATCTTGTAAGCCTTCGCCAATGATGATAGTGCCAGTGAACGTAGTGTTATCTCCTCCTCTGGAATGCTTGCCACAGCCTTTTCGTATAGTGGCAATGCCTCGTGCATCTTTCCTTCGCGTTCAAGTATTCGGCCCTGTGCCAGAGCCTTCACACCCTCCTCAGGATGGAGTGCCACACATTTCTCGAACATCTCATTGCCCAGGGCATTGTATTTCGCACGGTTCACGGAATCGTTCACATACACAGCCTTTCGCTGATACGAGATTCCCGCATAGAGATAGTATTCAGTGCGAGTGGTGTCGTTGTAAATCGGACTTTCAATGTCTATCGAACGGAAAATGTCTATCGACTCCACGAAGAGGCATGCCTGCGAGAGATAGAAGGTTGAAAGGATGCGAGCCTCCGCCATCCTGTTCGGTTCACCGATGTTATCGGCGATGCTTATCATTCGTTCCGAGAAATGATTAGCGTTGTCGAAACTGTACATCTGCGACTTTGCGAGTAGCTGCCTGTTCAGATTGTAGCGGTAGGTTTGTGAGTATTGGGTATTTTTGTGCAGGTCCAGCATCACTGAGTCGAGATAAGCCTGCAGACTGTCGCGATAGTATTGTCTGTTTTCCGCCAGTTTCTTCAGTATGGCAAGTTCTCTGAGATTCTGCTGACTGATAGGCTTGCTGTGGTCAATCTTCATCATGCCGATATATGCGAGGATTATCACCACAACAATGGCGAAAAGTATGTATTGCAGTCTTTTGTATTTCATCTGTTTTTGCTTTTTTTGGGGGGGACGGTGTAAAGTTACGGAAAATTATCCATCTGCGCAATATTTTGGCTCACTAGTAAAACCCTGTGTTTAACCGAATATCATTGATAACCTGTA
>JAUNIK010000295.1 GCA_030523505.1 Prevotellaceae bacterium
TCCTTGAAGAAGCCGAACAACTGTTGAAGCTCTGCAGGGGTGGTGTTGTTGACAAGACGCGCTATCTCATTCCCGTAGGCAACCATACCTTCGAGGTAGATGAGTTCCACGGAGCCAACGACGGATTGGTCATGGCGGAAGTGGAGTTGAACTCTGTCGATGAGGAGTTTGCAAAACCAGACTTCCTTGGTCCGGAGGTGTCAACCGACAAGCATTTCCGCAATGCCTATATGATTAACAATCCTTATTGCGAGTGGAAAGCACTCGTGCCAGAGGAATACCGATAGCAGCTCCTAAACATGCTCCCGTGGTGTTGGCTACAAAGTCGAGCCAATCGCCCGAACGTACTCCGTTGGTGAGATAGGCTTGTGCCAGTTCCACCAATCCTCCCATCACTATCGGCATCAACAGTCCCCCTATAAGAAAGCGTCGCCATTGAATGACGCTTTTTCTGTGTCCGTACTCCGCCATTATCACAGCCACGAGGGTGCCGTACATCAGGAAATGTGTCCACTTGTCGATGAATGCAACATCGTCCAGAGGTGTTTCCGGCACGGGTATCATGCACACTACCCAGATTGCCGCCACCTCGAGGCACGACAATGGTTGTTTCTTCAAATATTCCAGTATATTCATTGTCATTGTTTGCTATTTTCTCGGTTTTTCACCACTTTTCTTTGAAATTCTCTGCAAAAGTAGGATTTTTTTTATAATTTTGCATAACAAATGGCAATTTATTATCTGCCGGACAATGAATTTTTAGTTTATTGATGATAAACGCGGGATTTTATGACTGAATCAAAAACCAGTTTTGGAAGTAAGTTAGGAGCCATCCTTGCCGCTGCCGGTTCTGCCGTCGGCCTGGGCAATGTGTGGCGTTTCCCTACTGAGACAGGTGCCAATGGAGGTGCAGCCTTCATCCTCATATATGTATTCTTTATGATTGTGCTGGGCGTGCCGGTGATGATATCCGAGCTTGCCATCGGTCGCTATGGCCAGAAGAATGTGTCGCATTCGTTCTATACGATGAGCAACAACAAACGTGGTTGGGCGTATATGGGATGGTTGCCGGTAGTAGCCGGAATCCTCGTGCTCAGTTACTATGCAGTGGTGGCTGGCTGGACATTGGAATATGCTTTTGCAGCATCGATCAACGACTTCGCCGGCAAGACTCCTGAGCAGTTCGCAGCCGACTTTGGGGCGTTCTCTTCCGATCCACTGAAACCACTCCTGTGGCTGGGACTCATCATCGCTATGACCACTGCTATTGTGGCATGCGGTGTGCAGAAAGGCATTGAGCGAGGCGCCAAAATCATGATGCCTATACTTTTCGTGTGTATAGCCGTATTGGTGTGCTGCTCGTTCACTCTTCCGGGAGCTTCCGATGGATTGGAGTTCCTCCTGAAGCCTGATTTCTCGAAGGTGACCAGTGCCACCGTCCTATCAGCCATGGGACAGGCGTTCTTCACACTTTCGGTGGGAATATGCTGTCTGTGTACCTACGGATGCTATTTCCGTAAGGATGTCAACCTGATGAAGGATTCGCTTTCTGTTGCAGCCATCGATACTATGGTGGCGCTGATGTCGGGACTCATCATCTTCCCTGCTGTTTACAGCGTACCTGGACTTGCTCCTGATGCTGGTCCGTCGCTGGTGTTCATCACCCTGCCAAATGTGTTCCAGCAAGTGTTCTCGGGCATTCCGGTTCTTGCCTATGGATTCTCGTTGCTGTTCTACACACTGCTCGTCATGGCAGCTCTCACATCGTCGATATCGATGCTCGAGATGTCGGCAGCAATCTTCGTGCGTAAATATAAGATGGGTCGCCTATGGGCATGCCTCATGGTGGGAGGCGTATGTATGCTCTTCGGCTCAGCCTGCTCATTGTCGTTTGGTATATGGAGCGACTACACCGTGGGAGGTCTGGGATTTTTCGATTTGTTCGACTTTGTCGTAGCAAAACTCTTCATGCCTATCGGAGCATTGGTAGTATGCCTGTTCTTAGGTTATGTTGTCGATGAGAAGGTGCTCCGCAACGAGCTCACCAATGGTGGAACCATCCGTCAACCGATGTACCCGCTCTATCGCCTGTGCATCCGTTATCTTGCACCAATCCTCATCACGCTCATCTTCATCAACGAGTTGTAAAAGCCCCCCAGCCCCCAAAGGGGGAGGGAAGTGAAGAGTTAAGAGTGAAAATTATAATTACCAGTTTTCGTCCAATTGTAAATTGTAAATCGTCAAATTGTAAATATACATAATGGGTTCTCGTGGAAATTTCGGTAGCCGTTTTGCCGGCATTCTTGTTGCCGCTGGCTCTGCGGTAGGTCTTGGAAATATATGGCGCTTCCCTTACGAACTTGGTCGTAACGGTGGAGCAGCCTTTCTTATCATCTATATTCTCTGCATCCTCGCCTTCGGTCTGCCACTCATGATCAGTGAGTTTGCCGTAGGTCGTCATGCCCAGAGCAACTCTGCCCGTGCCTTCGGTCGTATGGGTGGTTCGAAGCACTGGAAATGGGTGGGATTCCTTGGAGTCCTCACCGGAACGCTTATCCTCTGCTACTATGGTGTGGCTGCGGGATGGACCGTGGAGTATCTCTTCGAGGCAGGTGTCAACGGTTTTGCAGGCAAGACCTCAGAGCAGTTCGCCACTGACTTCTCCACTTTCATCTCCGACCCGATGCGCCCTGTAGCATGTATGATAGTATTCATGCTCATCAACCTTGCTGTCATCCTTGCAGGAGTGAAAGGCGGTATCGAGCGTGGCTCTAAGCTCATGATGCCATTGCTGTTCGTCTTTGTCCTTGTACTCGCCTTTGGATCGGTATTCCTCATCGACTCCAAGGAAGGATTGGTGTTCCTCTTCAAGCCTGACTTCTCGAAGGTAACATCAGGCACACTCCTTGCTGCCATGGGACAGGCGTTCTACTCGCTGAGCCTCTCTATGGGTTGTCTTTGCACCTATGCGTCGTATTTCCGCAAGGAGGACAAGCTCGTTGGCAATGCAATCAATGTGGCAACTATCGATACCTTCATTGCTATCCTCGCCGGACTGATAATCTTCCCTGCAGCCTTCTCTGCTGGCATCGAACCAGGGGCTGGTCCGTCGCTGGTGTTCATCACCCTGCCTTATGTATTCCAGCAGGTTTTCACCGGACAGCCAGTACTATGCTATATCTTCTCGCTGATGTTCTACCTCTTGCTTGTCCTTGCCACTCTGACCTCGGCTATGGGACTGCTTGAAGTTCCGACCATATATCTCAAGGAAGAGTTCCGTATCCGTCGTCGCTGGTCGGCCATCGGTTGTACTCTTTTCTGCATCATCATCGGTGTGGGTTGTAGCCTCTCAATGGGTAAATGGAGTGGGTTCACCATCGGAGGATTGGGCTTGTTCGACCTCTTCGACTTCGTAACAGCCAAGATCATGCTCCCAGTCGGCGGCTTGCTCACTGCTTTGTATGTAGGCTATTTCTGCGACAATAGTCAGTTGCGTGACGAAATCACCAACCATGGCACCGTTGCCGTAGGTTTCTACAAGGTGTATATCTTCCTTGTGCGTTTTGTAGCTCCACTGGCTATCATCGCAATCTTCCTCAACCAGTTCGGTCTGCTTTAAATAATATTGGGCAAATCCTATTAATTACTGGAATTTTGGAAGTTAAGAGGAGTTCTTGCGCTCCGTGGGTGCTCAGGCGCTAAGCGGAGTTCGCTTCGCTGGGAAGTTAAGGGACGAATGCCTCTATTGATGAGCCTTTTCCGCGAGAATAACTATTGTCACTTAACTTCCCTAGCGAGTGAAACGAGCGATAACTTCCCATAACTCCCTTTAACTCCTAGGCTTCGGAACTTCCGAAACCTAAATTAATTACATACAATAAAGCGAGGTGTTCGTACAACGAGCGCCTCGTTTTGTCCGTTGTATGCATATTTTTTCCTATTTTTGCAATATCAAATTTATTAATATGAAAAAGATTATTGGATTTACGGCTCACTAGTAAAACC
>JAUNIK010000296.1 GCA_030523505.1 Prevotellaceae bacterium
CGACTGCAATCCAGTCAAGAGGACAGCAACATTCGTCGTTACCATCAGCTCATCAATGAAGACAAAGATATTTGTCAGTTACGCCATAATGTGCGTGAGGCAGCAGAGGCTAAGCTTGAAGCGGGTATCATTGACGTAAACGCTCTCATACTCGAAATCAGTCGTGAGAACCAAGCCAACATCAACAAGGCCATCCACGAGACTGAACTCTTGCAACATCAGTATAAACTTCAAAACATTAACGGATATGAAACCAAGTAACATACTCACACTTTTCACTTTTAGCTTGTCACTTTTAACTTTTTTCTCGTGCTCCAGCAACGGGAATAACTACGATGCCATGGGTGTGTTCGAAGCCACTGAGGTGGTGGTTTCTGCCAAGGCTCAGGGCGAGATTATCAGATTGGATGTGACCGAAGGTGACGAGGTAAAAACTGATGTCACGTTGGGTGTTATTGATGCTACTAAGCTGAACCTTCAGCAGCAGTCGTTGCAGGACAATCGTGATGCTCAGACAGCTCGCATCCTGAACCTGCAGGAGCAGACTGCCAGCATTCAACAGCAGATTAGTCACCTGCAGCAGGAACATGAGCGTTTCAGTAGTTTGTTGACCAAAGGTGCTGCCACACAGAAGCAGGTGGATGACCTTGCCAATCAGATCAAGATACTGAAGGCACAGCTCACAGCCACCCAGTCGCAGTTGCGCTCAGCCAACGAGAGCATTCAGCATCAGGTAGATGCATCCGACCAGCAGATGAAGATTGTGGGCAGTCAGATGGACGATGCCATCATCAAGTCGCCTATCGACGGAACCATATTGAAAAAGTATGCCGAACGTGGTGAGTATGCCGTTCCGGGTAAGGCTCTGTTCAAAGTGGCCGACCTTCAGGAGATGATACTTCGTGCCTACATCACGGCCAACCAGTTTGACCAGTTACAACTCGGACAGCAGGTGAAGGTGATGGTGGATAATGGCAGCGAGGCACAGCGTGAATACAATGGCAAGGTGACCTGGATTGCGCAGAAAGCAGAGTTCACCCCAAAGACCATACAGACAAAGGACGAACGTGCCAACCTGGTGTATGCCATCAAGATTAGCGTAAAGAACGATGGAATGATTAAGATAGGACAGTATGGCGAATGCTATTTCGATAAATAATGTCACCAAACGTTATCAGAAAGGAAAGGTTACGGCACTTGACAATATTTCGCTCGATATCCGCGAAGGCGAGATTTTCGGCTTGATAGGTCCTGATGGTGCAGGCAAGACAACGCTTTTCCGGCTTATGTCCTCTCTGCTTGTGCCCGATAGCGGTTCTATTCGTGTCGATGGGATTGATCCTGTGGCCGAATACCGTGAAGTGCGCAAGCGAATAGGTTACATGCCTGGCCGATTTTCTCTATACCAGGACCTCACGGTCGAGGAGAACCTACAATTCTTTGCCTCTGTCTTTCACACTACTATCAGCGAAAACTACCATCTTGTCAAGGACATCTATCAGCAGATTGAGCCCTTCAAGACACGACGTGCAGGAAAGCTCTCGGGCGGTATGAAGCAGAAACTTGCGCTCTCCTGTGCTCTTATCCATGCCCCACGTGTGCTCTTCCTTGACGAACCTACTACAGGCGTTGACCCGGTGAGCCGAAAGGAACTTTGGGCAATGCTCCGTAAACTTAATAAGGAACACGGAATTACCATCGTCGCGAGTACTCCTTATCGTGACGAGGTATTTGAATGCGACCGTATTGCATTGATGAGCGAGGGTAGGGTAACAGCCATTGGCACTCCTGCCGAGGTCATGCCGGAAGAAATAAGACTCCGTCACGATAACGATGACGATAACGATAATCAAACTTCTGTCATCGAAGCCAAACACCTCACCAAACAATTCGGTGATTTCAAGGCAGTAAACGATATTTCACTCTCCGTGCGTAAAGGCGAGATATTCGGTTTCCTTGGTGCCAATGGTGCTGGTAAGACAACGGCCATGTGTATCTTCTGCGGACTTTCCCAACCTTCCTCTGGCAAGGCAACTGTGGCTGGTTTCGACTGCTCCACACAGCATGAGCAGGTGAAGCGTCACATCGGCTACATGAGTCAGCGATTCTCTCTTTATGACGACCTCACGGTAGAGGAAAACATGACACTCTTTGGTGGCATCTATGGCATGAAGAAGAAAGATATCAAGGCACGCATGGACGAGATGCTTGAGGAATTGGGCATCGATGACAAGCGCCATGAGATGGTTGGCTCGTTACCTCTCGGCTGGAAACAGAAACTGGCATTCTCGGTCAGTATTCTTCATTCGCCCGAGATTGTCTTCCTCGATGAACCGACTGGTGGAGTGGATGCAGAGACACGCAAGGAGTTCTGGCAACTCATCTACCGTGCTGCCGACCGTGGTACCACAATCTTTGTGACTACTCATTACATGGATGAGGCAGAATACTGTGATCGTGTGAGCATTATGGTCGATGGACGTATAGAAGCAATGGACACACCTAAGCGTCTTCACCAACAATTCGGTGCAGAAACCATGTATGACGTCTTTATCCAATTAGCAAGAAAGGCAAAGCGAACATGAAGCAATTTATATGTTTTACACGCAAGGAGTTTATCCACATTTTCCGCGACTCGCGCACCCTGCTGATTCTGTTGGTGATGCCTGCCGTGCTGATTACGCTGTTCGGTTTTGTTGTTACCACCGAGGTAAGAGGTGCTATTGCCACCATCTGCGACGAAGCAATGACGCAAGACAGTCGTCGCATTGCTGAAACTATTGGCACAAGTCAGTATTTTTCGCTGACTTCACCTTGTGGCAGTATAGATGTAGCCGAAGATAAACTGCGTTCTGGTCAGGCGGATGTGGCAGTGTGTATCAATAGGGATGGCGAGGTGCTTATCCTTTGCGACGGAAGCGAACCAAATCAAGCTCAGATGCGAGGAGCTTATATGATGCAGATAATAACCCCTCTGCTTTCAGAAGGCAGTAGTATCAGCTCCCCATCCTATACGGGAGGGGTTGTGGCAAGGTCTTTGTTCAATCCTCAGCAACGTTCCGAATACAACTTCGTACCTGGCGTGATCGGTTTGATCGTTCTGCTCATCTGCGCTATGATGACCAGTATTGCCATTGTCAGCGAGAAGGAGAACGGAACCATGGAACTGCTCTTGGCTTCACCATTGTCGCCTCTCACCATTATCTCTGCCAAACTCATTCCGTATTTCTTCTTCTCGAGCATCAATCTCATCACCATCCTGCTACTCTCGCATTATCTGCTGGGTGTGCCCTTCGTGGGTAGCCTTACAGCATTTGTGGTTGTCACATTATTATATATTGTAGTGTCGCTAGCCCTCGGATTGCTCATCTCTACGGTTGTTCGCACGCAGATGGCAGCACTCTTGCTTTCACTCCTGCTCATTGTGCCTACCATGTACCTGTCCAACTTCGTATTTCCTCTTGATTCCCTGCCTTTGCCAATGCAAGGGGTGAGTAATATAGTACCGGCCAAATGGTACATCGATGCAGCTCGTCGCATCCTTGTCCAAGGTGTTGAGGTGCGATACGTCGTCAAGGATTTTGCCATTCTTTTCGTCATGGCTGTGGTACTGATGGTTATTAGTGTCAAACTCTTCAAAAAGCGTCTTTCATGAGAATACTATATTTGATACGTAAGGAATTCAAGCAGATGCGTCGCAACATCTTGCTGCCCATCGTCTTTCTCCTTCTGCCTTTGGCTCTAACCAATATCCTTTTACGAGTAGCCACACAAGAGATCAAAGGGTTGAAAATCTGCGTCGTTGACAATGATCATTCGTCTCTGTCGCGTCGGCTCATCCAGAAGATTGATGCATCGGCATACATCAACCTCAACCAGATGGCACAGAGCGAAAAAGAAGCCATGCAGTCGCTCGATGATGCTTCGTCCGACCTGTTCCTTATCATTCCTGAAGGGTACGAGAAAGGTGTATATAGTCAAGACAATGTACAGCTTT
>JAUNIK010000297.1 GCA_030523505.1 Prevotellaceae bacterium
TTTGATGATCATCACAGCCTCAGGATTGACAGAGAGAACAAGGTCGATGACATCCTCAATATGATGAGTGTCGAAGAAATTCTTTACAGGATCATAGTTGGTTGGTGCAGCAATGACAATGAAGTCAGCGTTTTTATACGCTTCAGCACCATCGAGGGTGGCTGTCAGGTTGAGTTCCTTTTCTGCAAGGTATTTTTCGATATACTCGTCCTGGATAGGAGAGATACGATGGTTGATTTTGTCGACTTTCTCAGGAATGACATCGACAGCAACCACTTCATGATTCTGTGCAAGGAGTGTTGCGATGGACAAGCCAACATAGCCCGTACCAGCAACTGCTATTTTAATATCTTTGAAATCTTTCATACTCTATTTATAATGTTATAGTATAAGAGTGAGCAATAACTGAAAGTACAAAATTAATACATTTATTGTAATTGAAGAAAAAAATCGGGAAAAATCAGCAGATAATGGCTAAAATAAGAATATTTTAGAACCAGGACTATAGGGAGGAAGTAGAATCGAGGGATGCGAAGAGAGGACCTTCGAGGTCGATGATTCGCGGAATATGGATGGTCATTCCATCGGCGAATGTGAGGACTTGCTCGTAATCGTCCCATTTGCTGACGGAACCAGCATAGATGGTGTATCTCCCGCCTTCTTTATATTGATCGGGAATGAAATAGGTGACAGTGATAGCAGGATGCTCGTCAATGTGCTGAATGATAAGGGCAAGTTTCTGGTTGAGCATGTCGCGTTCAAAGTCAGACAATTCCACCTGACTGTCGGTTAATCTTGCAGTCTCGATGATGGCCGCTCCGTGACCTGTCAGTGCGGCGAATGGAGCGAACTGTGCAGCCCGCTGGTACATCGACATCCGAGGATGATTCTTGGATGTGTGATGAGGGAGATTTATTATCTTGTCGTATGAACCCATATATTTGCACTGTTTGAGAAGTTAAGCCTTGTGGCCACCTATTTGTTTGTTACGCTCAATGGCTGTTGCCCCCTCTTCGAGGTTCAAGCCACGAAGGATGGAGTTTTTGCCAAACTGCTTCTTTATCGCAAGTAGCGTCTCTTGCATCCGGCGCTCCTTATTGAGCGCTGCCTCTACGTCCTTCTTCTGCTTTTCCATTGCTTCATAATCAGTGAAGAGGTCAAGTTGAACCGGGGCTTTCTGTGCCTGGCGTGAAGCCTCCTCGCTGATGATATGATTGGTAGTGAGGTTGAGCCGTCGGATAAACAGATCCTTGTTGACAATCCTGTCGTAGAGTTTCACCACAGCATCAGTGATGAGTGAAGTCGAGGAAGTGTGGTGCTCGAGATTGGCAGTGCCATGAGCATGCTTTGGAGTCTGACGACCGTAATAGTCGGTAGTTATGGGTCCTTGATATTTCGCTCGAATCTCGGGATTTGTCAGTGACTCAATGTCATAACCAACAGTAAGGATCAATTGGTCGGATACAAGATGCTTACTCACTAGGTCGAGCGCTGCAGCCTCCGCCATTTCCTGCACTACAATACGAGCTTTATTGAATGTGTAAGGTTCGGTAAGCACCTGTCCGCTGCTCAGTGAATTCGTCTCAGGCTTGTATGCTCTTACATAGTCGATGGTACAAGGTTCCCAGCCCCAGGCATGGTCGATGAGCAGTTCCGCATTGATTCCGAAGAGTTTGTATAGCAGTTCTTCGTTTTCTACTGAGCAGAGAGCCACATCACCCATGGTGAACATCCCGTTCATTGCCAGTTTCTCAGCAATGCCCTTGCCGACACGCCAGAACTTAGTGATAGGAGTATAGTCCCAAAGTTTTTCACGATAGGACATTTCATCGAGTTCGGCTATTCGCACACCATCCTTGTCGGCAGGCACTTTCTTTGCCATGATATCCATAGCAATTTTGCAGAGGTACAGGTTTGTTCCTATGCCCGCAGTGGCAGTGATGCCGGTGTTTTGCAGCACATCGCGGATGATGGTCATGGCTAATTCATGAGCCGTCATCTTGTAAGTGTTGAGGTAGGACGTCACATCCATGAAAACCTCATCGATGGAATATACATGGATATCCTCAGGAGCAATGTATTTGAGGTAAATCTTATAGATGCGAGTGCTGTACTTGATGTACTTCGCCATCTGTGGTGGCGCAGCAATGAAATCCACCTCCCAGTCAGGGTGGGCTTTCAGGTCATTGTCGTTGTATGACTTTCCCGTAAATTGATAACGTGGAGAAGCCATCCGTCGTTCGTAGTTTACCTCACGGATGCGCTGGACAGCCTCAAACAGGCGAGCTCTTCCCCCTATGCCGTATGCTTTCAGCGAAGGAGAGACAGCCAGACAGATAGTCTTTTCCGTTCGGCTCACATCGGCAACAACCAGATTCGTAGTGAGCGGATCAAGTCCTCGTTCAACGCATTCAACAGATGCGAAGAACGATTTCAAATCGATGGCTATGTATGTACGGTTGTTGCCTACACCATGTGGACCACAGGTTACAATGGCTATCTTATCCTTCATTGTATTTGTTTTATCCGGAGATTTGACGATTTGGACTATTTCATGGCGCAGCCAGAGGAAGGCTTGGTGATATCGCCTGCAACAACGGCTCCAGCGTGCTTTTCGCTGAACTCACGGTTGATATCTGCCAGTTCTTTGAAACCGTAGATATAATCGTCGTACATGTCAGAGAAGTCAACGCCCTCGCAGTCGCCTTCTGCGCCCAATGCTTCGCGAACAATCTGTGCTCGCTCAGATACTGTAGTATCTTTTATAAGTAAACTTTTCATATTTATATTGTTATTGTTTTTTTTCGTAGTGGCAGTCTCTTGCCGTAGGTTAGCATTCGCCATATCCATTCAAGAGGACCGAAAGCAAAGTGCTGCAGCCAAAGATAGGCACAAGCAACTTCAAACATATATACGCCGATAGCAGAAATGATGACCTCAGGAAGAGACAGTTGCATGCCCCATCCAAAACCAACGCCGTAGAACAATATGATGGCAATGACTGATTGCGAGATATAGCATGTCAGAGCCATTTTGCCAGGGTAGGTAAATGGAGTGAATATTCGTTTGCCGTAGAGTGCAAAAGCAGCCATGTAAGCCCATCCGAGAGGATAGATGTTCAGCATTTCAATGATGGTGTGGAGAGGGGAAACCAGCTGATATCCATTCACAGCATCATAGGCATGAACAACGGCGAAAGGAATGCCGATGGCAAATCCTACCTTCATCACTCTCTGAAGAAGTTGGCGGTGCTGTTCTATATCAGCAAAAATCCTCTTCTTGCCAATCCAAAGACCAACGAGGAACAGGCCGAGAACCTTGAAGTAGCGGTCGCTGGAAATGAACTCAGTCATTCTCTCGAAAGCACCCATGACGAGGAATTTCAGCAGGTCGCTGTATGTCTGGCTTTCACGAAGCCATGTGCCCCAGTCGCCTATGCCGAAACGGGTCTGCCAGTAGTCCATCTGTCGGAAGAACCATCCGCACGGTTGAAGGTCGAAGGCATAAACCAATGAAGATGTAACGACCGGCAGGAACAGGAAGAATGCTGCCCATCGGAGTATTGTCCGGCATGAACATCGCCAAAAGAGAGGAAGGAGCATTCCCATAGCTGCGTAGAGCATCAGTATGTCACCGCTCCACAATAGCATCAGGTGGGCAAAACCTATGCCCAGCAACAATAGCATACGGCGATAGAATATCCGCATGCCATTAGCGCCACGCTCCATGGCGTTTGCTATTATGATGCTGAAACCAATGCCGAAGAGAACAGAGAAGATGGTGTAGAACTTGCCGTCAACAAGGAAGTACATCATGAAATTGGCAATTTGATCGCTCATGCTCACTTGCACATTTGTAGTGTGCTCTACATCGTAAAAGGCATAGAGCGTCAGTTCTTTGTAGTTGGCCAGACATACACCAAGCAAGGCAAAGCCTCGAAGTGCATCCAGCACCTTCAGTCGCTTCTT
>JAUNIK010000298.1 GCA_030523505.1 Prevotellaceae bacterium
GGGTACGGGGGGAGAGGCTTATTTATATCTTATTCTCCACTCCTGTGGATACATGTTGTTAGCTCTATTACCTAAATTCTTAACGAAACCGAGATGCTTCCCCTTGTATGTGACGATGACATATCCACGCGGTGCTTCTGGAGGAAGAACGATAGCCTCGCGACGCAGGTAGTGGAGGGCTGTGTCCAAGTCGAGTTCCACATGCGGATATTTGTCAGCGGGCAGGTTTATCAGCAAAGCCTCCGCATGTTCGGGGATAATGGCTTTTCCCTTGATTTCACCCTTATATTCACCGTTGGATAATACCTTCAGACACTTAAGTGCTTTTTGGGTATTTACTCCCCTCGCCTCGTGGGAGAGAGACTGGGGGTGAGGCGCTTTTTTCAGCACCGCCATAAACAGTCCTTCGGTCGGTGTGATGCCGGGGATGAAGCGATAGACTGGTGCGGTGAAACCCTCAAGCAGCGAACCAGTGATTCCCCATTCCGGCTTTATCTCGATAGGGATAATCTCTGCTCCTAACTCCTCGCATATCCATTTCACATTTTCCTCGTTCTCTCGAGTGTTAAATGTGCAGGTAGAGTAGATGAGTATTCCGCCCTCACGCAGACAAGGCCAGATGTCTTCAATGATGCTGCGCTGCAAGTCTCTGCATTTCAGTACATTGGCTATGCTCCATTCACCAATTGCTCCAGCGTCCTTGCGGAACATTCCTTCACCCGAACAAGGCACATCGGTGAGGATTAGATCAAACAGCAACTTGGATTTCTGGTAGTCGCGAGCATAGTTGTTGGTAACAACAACATTCGGATGACCTTGCTTCTGCATATTCTCCATGAGAATGTTCGCACGACGGTGATCAGGTTCGTTTGAATACAACACACACTCTTCAGGAAGAGCCGCACGGAGCAGCGTGGACTTTCCTCCAGGTGCAGCACAAAGGTCAAGAGCCTGAAGTGAAGAGTGATGAGTTGGAAGCAAAGAGTTGTTTCAGGACTTCGTCGAGAAACATTGATCCAGCCTCCTGCACGTAGTAGCAGCCTGCATGGAGTAGAGGGTCGAGAGTGAAATCCGGTCGTGATTCCAAACGGAATGCATTCCTGCACCATGGAACAGGATTTTTAAGTGAAGAGTGAAAAGTGAAAAGTGAAGACTCTTCTGCTGTGGATGGTGCAGCGCCAGGTGTACCCTCGATGGGTTTGAATGGGTTCAGGCGGATGCTTACCGGCGGTTCGGCATCGAACGACGCAATGAACTGCTGGTAACGCTCTTCACCAAACAAGGTGCGAGTATATTCTTCGAATTCTATTGGTAGTTGTTTCATTAGAAATCTATTTCAAAATCTTCGTCGGAAGAGTTGCTGGTTTCCACCTTCTTCTTTGGGAGCATATTCTCTTTGAGATTGCCGTTTTCATCGAACATGCCATAAGTAGTGCGGAGCACACGGAACTCTGTGCGACGGTTTAACTGGTGACACGCCTCCTGCTTCTCTTCGTCAAGTTTGCTGATGAACTCTTCCGTCAGTTCCTCGCCTTCTTTCAGCCAAGGCAACTTTTCGGTGAGTTTCTTCTTCACCTTCTTTGGACGCTCCTCGCCATAACCCACTGGGGTGAGGCGCTCTGGGGCGATGCCGTGCTCGAGGAGATAGTTTACTACGCTCTCGGCACGCTTTTGAGACAATCGTTTGTTGTAGGCGTCAGCACCACGCGAGTCGCAATGAGCCGCAAGTTCGATGGTGATGTTAGGATTCTCATTGAGCATCTCCACGAGTTTGTCGAGAGCCTCGGTCGATTCCTCGCGAAGTGTTGCCTTGTCGAAGTCGTAGAAGATATTCTCGATGAGCACAGGCGATGATATCGATGGTAAAGCAAACTGTAGAGTATATTCTTCAGACTCCTCGGCCTGTTTCACACTCAGTTCCTCCTTGTGATTGAGGTAGCCTTTGCATGTGGCGAGGAACAGATAGTCGACACCTGGAGTAACCTGGTACGAGAACGAACCATCGCTTTTCACGCCGATACGCTGGTTGGTACCGTCGTTCGCCACGATGAACACCTCAGCTTCATGCAGTTCGTAACCGTCCTGTTCGTAAACCCATCCGACAACATTCTGCACAATCTCTGGGTTATCGAATGAGTAGATGTGATCCCAGCCACGACCATCGCCTCGGTTCGACGAGAAGAAACCACGGTTGTAAGGACCTTCGAAAGTCATGCCGAAGTCATCGCCCTGTGAGTTGAGCGGATAACCAGGATGCTCAAGATGATATTTACGGTCGTCGCCGACCTTTGCTATGAATATGTCGAGGCCTCCCAAGCCAGGATGTCCGTTGGATGAGAAATAGAAATCGCCGTTAGGACGGAACACCGGGAACATCTCATCACCCTCGGTGTTGATTGGTGAACCGAGATTCTCCACACCGCCCATACCAGCCGATGTGAATCGTACACGCCAGATGTCGAGGCCACCTTTGCCGCCCGGCATGTCGCTGACGAAATACAGCCACTCGTTGTCAGGCGATATTGCAGGGTGAGCGTAAGCCGTAAGAGTGTCATTGGTGATCTTCACCTCGGATACCTTACCCCACGAGGCGTCAGAGCGGGAACTCTTCACTATCTGCGCGTAGCGAGGGTAGGAGGCATCTTCGACACACTGTGTGAGATACATTTCGCGACCATCAGGCGAGAAGGTGCAAGCACCCTCATCGTAGGCAGTGTTCAATCCACCTTGCACCTGTTCCGGCTTGCTCCATTTCCCCTTGTCATCTTTTGTGGAAACAAAGATGTCGGCAGGTTTTGTACCAGTGATGCCCGACAGCTCATCACCCTCAGCCTCATTGCGAGTAGAGGTGAAATACAACTGGTCGTACTGATCGCCGAAAAGCGCCGGTGAATATTCAGCACGACGGGAGTTGAAAACATCCATCTTCTTCACCGTGTAGCGTGAGCCGAGTTGCTTTATCTCCGGAGCGTTCTTTGCCGACTCGATACCCGCCAATGCCAGTTTGTTGCCAGGAAGAGAATCGAGTACAATATTGAACTCGTTGATAGCATTCTTGTATTCGCCGTTCTTGAGGAGAAGGCGGGCATAGTTCAGACGATGCTCTGGAGTAGCCACATTGTAGCGAATGGCATTCTTGTAGGCCGCGATAGCCTTCTGCGTCTGAAGTGAACGTTCATAGCAGTGAGCCATCTTCAGGGCACGCTCGCCACGCTTCTCCTTGTCTTTAGGCGAAGTCTTGCTATAAGCCCTCTTGAATTCATTGGCAGCATCGTAGTATTCGCCAAGAGCGAGGTACTTTTCGCCCTTCTTCATGTTCTTGTCGATAGCACAAGAGGTGAGAAGCAGCACGGATAATGCCGCTAAAACGAAGAGTGAAGGGTGAAGAGTGAAGAATCTGTTTTTTTTCATTATTACTTACTCATTACATCCTGATGGACATTGTTGTCTTCCTTCTTGCGAACACGGAAACGGTCGCCCGAAGTGTTTACAGCCTGGCGGCGGAACTCCTCGGATACTGGGTAGTTATGGAAATGTCCCCATCCCTCCTTGAACACCTTGCCTTCCGACTCAAGCACTTTGAAGTCGTTGTATTTCACAATGAGGAACTGTGCCAGTTGCATCCATGTGTCCATCATCTCTGTGGTGCACTGCTCGGTGTAGCCGGTGAGCATCTCGCGAGCCTTTGCAGGATTGTCGTTATAAAGAGCCAACGCCTCTTTCTCGATAGAAGCCTGACGGTTTTCAAAGTCATCATCAAGACCATCGCGGAACAGGCGCAGGTCGTCGATCATCAGATTGTAGCGCTGATAAACCATGTTGCTCACCCAGTTGCACATCCAGAATGCCGACTTGAAAGAGAACTTGCTGCCGCCACCCTCGCTACGCTTGTCGTCGAAGGCATCAGGCACTCGTTCGCAAGTGCAGTAGAATGGTACATAAGCCACTCCATTAGCATCGTCGG
>JAUNIK010000299.1 GCA_030523505.1 Prevotellaceae bacterium
ATACCCGCAGCTTCTCCTGTGACCAGACAGCAAGGCATTATTCGTGTACTGCCATAAACCTCGCTGTCCGTAGAGATGCATCGTCCCGCGGTAAGAAGATTCTTCAGTCCCTTTGGAGTCAGACAACGATATGGAATACCATGACTCTCGCCCGGCTTGTAACGCTGTGCAGGTTTCTTGCTGCCATGAATATCAATGTAATAGCAGTTGCGACCAATCTCATCGTCGAAAGTGCGCTTTGCCCTCCAGTCGTCGCCAGTGAGTATATAGTCACCTTCTATGCGTCGACTGTCGCGTATACCCAGCACCTCAGCTGTACGCGAGATGAAGGCATCCTGGAAAGTGTCAGGACGGTAGTCCTTCAATGCCCGCAGATATTCTGCCGCTTTCTGTCGCCCTGTAATCATTGCTTCCGACACCTGCCACGGGTCCATCGTGTCGAGTTGTATATGTCCTGCGTTGAAATCCACCTGTCCCGGTGCTACCACACGACAGTTGGCATAGGCATTGACAAGCGGATAGCGACCAGATGCTGCAGCCTCGAACAGCGGACTGCGCTTGTCGCCATTGGTGTCGATGTGCACCCCGTGTAGGAACTGTTGCTCGTTGACATTGCCCATGGAGAAGCAAAGCGACGACTGCTGATTTGTTCCATCGATATCATAGCCTCGTTTGTAGCTTGCTCCTGCCCATGCCGCCACATCACCGTCACCGGTAGCATCAATGAACACTCTTGCCTTGAAAGCCGTCAGTCCGTTTTTGTTAGCCACAATAACTGCATCGAGTGTATCATCATGAGCCATCTCAACCGAGCATATACGCGAGAAGAACAGTACCTTGACACCGGCATCAGTCACCATGCGGTCGTACACCATCGTGAGTTGTTCCGGATTGATAGGAATCCAGTTGGTGTCGTTCTTGCCGATGTGGGGTATGTCTGCTTTTGAAGCGTTGAACACCTTCTCTGCCAATCCGCGGTATATGATACGCTCTCCATCACTGAAAGGCGACCATGTAGGCACCATTCCCGAGGTGCCCAGTCCGCCCAAACGGCCTGTCGACTCGATGATCAGTGTTCGTGCACCCTCGCGAGCAGCAGCTATCGCCGCCGTACATCCTGCCGGTCCGCCACCGTTCACAATAACATCCCATCCACTGTCCAGTCCAATCTCCTGCTTCAGCTTCGTCATATTCGCAGTCTTTGGTCTGGCACTAGCAATATTTGTACTGACTGCTCCCAGCGAGAGCAATCCCATTTGTCGGAGAAAATTTCTTCTTGATGACATATTTCCGAGTTACATCAGCAGAGGTTTACGCCATGTTTATCTTTCCATGCCGTCAGTTCGGCATCGATTAATCTTGTATAAAATATTATTAGTCGGCTATTTCGTTATTTTCAAAGTTTTCTTTTTGAATGGGGTTGGATAGGCGGTGATATATACCTCGGGCTGGATGGTGGATGGGACTACGGACTGATCACCGTCGGCGAGCATGACATAGGCTTCGATACTCTTGCCTAACATGTCCTTGGTGACTGGCACATAGAAGGTGTAGTTGCCATCGACATACGAGAGTCGGTGCTCCCATACATTGCTCGGATATGACGGTGCACGGTCTGGACAACCTACATACTCGCCATCGACCTTCAACGCTGCCCAGGCGTTCTCCCAGCCACACTTGCCGTTGACTGCAATACAGAGGTAGGATCCCTCAGGGGCCTCATCGAGGGTGAACTGACTGGTCCACGCATTGCGGAAGTCGAGACCGCCCCAGGTCCAGTTGCGGAACAGGTTCTTGGCTTTCCAGTCGGTGCGGTCAACCTTCTCTCCATCACGGTAGCCTTTCACCTCCATGACACGGCGTGGGGTCTCGGCGAACTTCACATAACGGAACTCGCCCATCTTGCTCATGTCGATGACTTCGTGCAAACCGGCGATATAGATGTGGTGATCCCAATGGAGGAGGTCGGAAGAAACGGCTATCTCATTGCCTTCGAACGACTTCATCGGACTGAGTGCTACCTCGCTCGGGATGTCGATGACAAGACTGTCGAGGTGCTGCACACTACCGAGGTCGAGATACAATGCCGATGAGCCTTCTGGGATGATTTCCCCATGGCGCATATCGACAGCGAAGCCTGTGGTGAGGTCGTCATCGAAGAGGTTCTTGTCCCACAACTCGCGGGCACGGAGCATGTCCTGTCCGAAGAACGCATCGCGGGCTGCCTTCACTTCTGGAATGGCTGTCTCGCCGGAACGGGCAAGGGAGCGCACCTCGAGACTGTTGTTGTCGGCGGCATAGACGGTGGCATAATACAGGGCATGGGCGTCGTCAGGCACTGCTGTTGGCTGAAGACTGGCGATATGGCGGTGGAAACGCTCACGGAGTGGTGTGCCAGGGAAGCGGAGCGACATGCTCTTGCCTACCTTCTTGCCATCGAGGGTGAGTCCATGCTGTGGACTGGTGACTGTGGCTGTGGCTTTTGTGCCTGGCATTCCGAGGAGTTGGAGTTCGGCGATGTTGCCTACCTGATCGTTTATAATATAATAAGGTGTACCGCTGACAAGCACTGGGTCGGTCTCAGGGGCTGTGGTGACCTTCACGAGAGCGGCGCGGAATGGTTCCACCTCCACCTCGATGGTGCTGCCATAGGCGTGCTTGCCGAGGTCGAGACAGTAAGGATGATACTGGCGTACCTGCACTCGACCATTATCGGTGAGTCCCACCTGCTCATCAAGACGGATGGTGTATTTCACGGGTTGCCATGAGAGGTTGCGCAGAGCGAGGAAACGGGTCTTGCCATTGCCACGGCTCACTGCCTCTGGACCATACTGATTGGCTGGTAACGGCATTCCGTCAACGAGGATGTCGCGATACTGGCGGTGGAGGTTGAAGATATATGCGAGATATGGCAGTTCATCATCGCGGAGCAACCACGGATTGCCGTAGATCTCGGGAGCGAGGATGAGGTTGCGCGCAAAGGCTTGCAGGATGAGGTCGTCGTCCCAGTAGTCGAGACATGACGAGATGCACACTCCATGGTCTTCGGTCAGACGGGTGAGACCTTCCGGCGACTCACGACCGATGGTGCTGGCACGATGATGAGGAGCGGTGACACGGTTTGGCAGGAACACATCGACATAGGTCTCGGCACCGCCAAGGAGGTAGGTGGTGCTGTATTTCGTTGCCTCACCGAGTTCGAGACGGTGGTTCAGGAGCACGAAATCGGGCGATGCCTGACGCACACGGCGCATCATCTGACTGAAATAGTCGTATTTCTCTGGTCGCAACTGACCGCAGACGGCGTCCATCTTGAACAGCCAGAACTTATAGTCTTCGACCAGCGAGCACATCATATTGATACGCTCCTGAGCCTCTTCCTCGGTGTCGCCAAAACCGTCGGGACCGCCCCAGATGCCGAGGCGTGTACCCATCAGTGAGGCACGCTGCGACAGAGGACCGAAGCCCTGTGGGAACTGGCGCTGGAAACGGGCGCTCTTGGTGGAGCCATAGCATCGTGCGCCATCGATAGCACCGGCATCGAAAGCGTAGATGTCGAGGTGCATGCCGTAGGTGCGATGCAGATAGTCGAAGAACCCGAGGTTTGCCATCGTCTGGTCGTGTGTGGCACCCTCGTTGGTGTTGTTTATCCACGAGAAATACTCTGAGCGCGAAGGAGTGCGCTGGTTAGCCCCACCCGGAGGGATGACCTGAGCGGAAAGCGATAGCGATGACGATAACGATAACAGAAGCGCTAATAGTTTTTTCATACGATAATTATTTTGAGTAATTATTTCTACTTGTACAATTGGATTAACAAAAACCGAAATAAACCCCTTTAAGAGGATGGGTGCCTGACAGCACCTGACGCTATACTTCCACTTAGTTCTTATAAGAATAAATTCTTAACGCCCAAACTGAAAGCATATCATCACTTTCT
>JAUNIK010000300.1 GCA_030523505.1 Prevotellaceae bacterium
CGGTTCTTGGAAAGAAATTGAATAAAGTTAATATTAGTTATTATCCCGCCCTTGGGTCGTGAGATCCGAGAGCGGATTTAGAAATAGTTTGCCAACTATCTTCATGACAATGTCACAAAACAACGATGTTTGCGTCATTAGAGTAGATAATATAATAATAAGGTAAAGAAACATATAATTATGAGACAAACGATAATCATCATCCTCCTTGCCCTCTTCGCAGTAAGTGGCTGGGCGCAGGAGGCTAATGACTCGACGAAGGCAAAGAAGCAACGCGAGTTGATTGTCTATATGGAAGTAGCTGACCATCTGACTCATCAGGGATTGGACTCTATCTGGGGCGTTCTGCGGAATGCTTCGGACAACTCGGCCGTTGATACGCTGAAAATAGAAAAATATGAGTATGAAGGAAAGCTACAGTCATATGTAGAAGTCATTGTCAACAAACCAGGAAGTTACGTCATTGAAATCAATGCAGAGGGCTACGAGAGCAAGACCATTCCACTGAAATTGCCGAAGCTGTACAAGAATGAAAAAAAACTCGAACTGAAGACCTGCTACCTAAAAAAGGCAAGAAAGCCTCGTGAGCATGACCTTGACGAGGTTGTGGTGACGGCTACAAAGCTGAAGTTCTACATGGATGGCGATACCCTTGTGTATAATGCTGATGCATTCTCCATGGCCGAAGGTTCCATGCTTGGCGAACTGGTAAAGAAACTGCCTGGCGTGGAGGTGAAAAACGGTGGTGAGATAATGGTGAACGGCAAGAAGGTGGAGTCGCTGCTGCTCAACGGCAAGGACTTCTTCGACTCCGACCACGAGCTGCTGCTTGAGAATATGCCAGCCTACATGGTGAGCAAAATCCAGACCTACGAGCGTGTGCCGATAGATGTGCAAGGCACAAACCGAGAGAAGACCACACCGAAGGAAACCGTGATGAACGTGAAACTGAAGAAGGACTACAACGCCGGATGGCTGGCGAATGCCGAGGTGGGTGCAAGTCCAGTGGACATCTATACTGAGACGGATAAGAACACCTCTTTTAATAATAAATACACAAAGTATCTTGGACGTGTGTTTGCCTTGCGATTTGATGACAGATCCCGACTGAGCCTCTATGCCAATGCCAACAACCTCAATGATAGCCGTTCGCCAGGAGAGAATGGTGACTGGTCGCCAGCCTCTCAGCCTCGCGACATCAGCAAGGCTTATACCGCAGGAGGCAACTATCAATATGGCGAATATGGTAAGTTCAGATATGAAGGTAGTGCAAAGGTGACATACAATGACAATCAAGCGGTGAACCATTCTTCAAGCCAGACCTTCCTTGACGGTGGTGACCAATTCGGTCGCAGTTTCACTGAGTACTATGACAGCAAACTGAATGCCAGAACAGAACATGAGCTGCGGAATAGATGGAAAAATCTGTCGTGGGCAAAGTACCTTTCTGTGGCTGCCAGAGTGGATTTCAACTACGACAAATGGGACAATCACGGTCAGTCGGCAAATGCCACCTTCACAAAGGATATGACTGCGGAACTTGGCAGGGAGTGGATAGACAGCATCAAGGCTCCGAATGCCGGTGAGGCTATGCGCAAGTATGCCATCAATCGTATTCTCAAGCAGTATATGGGAAAAGGTCATAGCACCGATGTCAACGCAAGGGGATTCCTGAGTTTTGGTCCAAAGCACAATGATATGACAAGTATCTCTGTAGCCTATCAAGCTCGATACAACGACCGCCACGACAATTATTTCGAGCACTATAAACTGGAATACCCTATGGGAGGAAGCGAGACTGACTTCCGCAACAAGTACACACCAACAAATAGCAAGAGCTATGAGTTTGGCGTTACACCTCAAAGCTTGTTCTTTTTAGGTGAAAAGCGTCAGCACACCATTGGTACTGTCGTTGTGAACAATTATTCGTACTCCCAAAGCAACAACAGTCTCTACCTGCTCAACCATCTGCAGGGGTGGGACAACAAGGACAATCACGCATTGGGCACATTGCCTTCAGAGACAGAACTGCTCTCAACGCTCGATGCCGACAACAGTACCCGAGCTATAGAGAAAAAATATTCATTAAGGCCTGAAGTAGAATATAGTTTCCACAAGCATAAAGATAATAGATCTAATTATGTTAAAGTTAGTATAAGTATGCCATCAGAATTTCAGCATCTCGACTACTGGCAAGGGGCGCAGGTGGATACTGCTTTCACAAGACGCACCACCTTCCTTATACCAGATATTTTGTTTGTAAGTCAGAACTATAGAACATCAAGGTATTTCTATATCAGTTACTACTACGGCACCTCGGCTCCTTCGATGACGAGTATGCTCGACATACGCAACACCAGCGATCCACTGAACATCCAACTGAGCAATCCGAATCTGAAAAACCGGCATACACATTATTTCAACACAAGCTACAGGAACAAGTTCGGACGCACTTTGTTCAATGCTAATGCTAATGGCAGTTACCATCTCAACTCTGTTGCCTACGGTTACATCATGGACAGGACCACTGGTGTGAAGACCATCACGCCGGAGAATGTGGATGGCAACTGGAATATGAATATGCGTTCGGAGGTGGACTTCCCACTGACGAAGAGCGAGAAATGGCGCATGAAAGAGGTGGTGGGCTATAACTACAACCATAACGTTGACCTCTTTGGTGTGGATGGTGCAGAGAAGGCAACACGCTCGGTGGTGGGTTCACATTATATTAATAATGAGTGGCGACTCACCTGGCGACCTTCCGACAAGATGGAGTTCTCGACAAAGGCTAATGTGCACTACCAACATTCCACAGGCGACCGTATCGGTTTCCAGACCATCAATGTTTTCGATTTCGACTATGGTGCAACGGCACAGCTGGAGTTGCCTTGGAACATGCAGTTCTCAACAGATGCCACGATGTTCTCACGACGAGGATATGACGACCGCTCTATGAACACCAACGAACTGGTATGGAATGCCCGACTGACAAAGCGACTCATGCACGGCAACCTCCTCATCCAACTCGATGCCCTCGACATGCTTGGTCAGCTATCTAATGTAAGCCGCTATATCAACGCCCAGGGCAAGAGCGAGACCTTCTACAACGTGATGCCGTCATACCTCCTCGCCCATATAACATGGAGGCTAAATAAGAAATAAAGCCCCCGTCCCCCAAAGGGGGAGAAATTAAAATACTGATATTAGGTCAGACAAGATTTATAATTTGTTAATTGATTTATTGAGCGCGCAAATCCCGCTCCTTGGTCGTGAGACTCGGGGCGGGATTTTGCTACGCCAAAGGTATTTTAAGAAAATCGGTCATTCGGTCACCTTTGATTGTAAGTCGCTGTAAATTAGTATCTTTAGTGGTGACCGAAAAATAAAAATCGGTCACTTTTCGGTCACCTTTCAGTCACCGTGTGATTACCGATAATTTTCAATGTTTCCTGAAACACAGGATTTTCCCCGTGTTACTGTTTCCATTGGATATGTGTGACGGAAAAGTGAACGATTGGTGACCGAAATAAAACCATTCGGTCACCCACAACACACTGTAAATCAGTGTATTAAGTAAGAAAGTGACCGAATGACCGAAATTTAAAAAATTTATGTTTCGTAATAAGTAAATGTCACAGAATTCGTGCTTTGTAAAAAGGCCCAAATGAGGGCATTTCAATGGAATGAAGTGTTCATTTGGGCGGTTTGAAAAGTCAAAAAGGTAGAGAGGCAATTACGCCTTTCTACCTTTTTTTATTACCGTGCCCAGCACTTTTCCGCTGGTTAATTCCTCCCCCTTTGGGGGCCGGGGGGCTAGGCTTTTACTCTCCCATGATCTCTGCGAGCATCACGAGCATACCATAAATATGCTGGAGCAATGGATCGCTGATGATCTTGGTGTTGATATCTACAACCTCAGTCTCAACCTT
>JAUNIK010000301.1 GCA_030523505.1 Prevotellaceae bacterium
GGTCCTTTCTCGGCAAGTCATCATAAGAGTTCGCTGCTCATCGGTTGCGAATACTCTTTCTATAATGCTGGTTCAGCCACCAATTTCTCCAACCATGCCTATAAGATGGGACCTATGCACTATGGTACCTTGGAGCGTGGTGTGAAGACTGCCTCGGGTTCGTATATCCTGATGCCTGCGAAGATTGGTCAGTTCTCGGTGTGCTTCGGTAAGATAATGTACCACCCTGACACTCGTAAACTGCCGTTCTCTTATCTCATGGCTTACGGCGATGATATGGTGCTGGTGCCTGGACGAAACCTCACCACTGTGGGTCTGTATCGTGATATCCGTAAATGGCCAAAGCGCGATAAGCGTCCAAATGGTGGTCGCCGTTCGATAATCAACTTCGACTGGCTTTCGCCTTTCTCTGCCGGACGAATAATGACTGCCAAGCGCACATTGGAAGACCTCAGAAGAGTGTCAGGCGATAAGGTGCAGTCGTACAACTATCACGATTATGTCATCAAGGCGTCATCGCTTCATAAGGGTATCAAATACTACGATATTGCCTTGCGCATCTATATGGGAGCGGTGATGAAACGTCATAAACTGGAATATCCGAAGTCGGATGTTGGTAAGGGAAAATGGAGCGACCTTTCCGGACTGCTCATTCCTCAGAGCGAGGAGGAGCGTATCGTTGAGGCTATCAAATCAGGCGAGATAAAATCGACAAACGAGATTCGCCAGGAGTTCAAGATTGCCCACCATAACTATTCCGAATACCGCTGGGCTTGGAGTTATCGCCTGCTGTGCGAATATTATGGTGTGGAGGAGATTACCGAGGAGATTGCGGAACGAATCCATGAGGATTACATCACTGCCCGCCGTACATGGATTGCAGAGATTCGCAAGGATGCTGAACGTGAGTATGAACTGGGCGATGTTGACGAGAACACCTATCAGGACTTCCTTCAGCAGTTGGACAAAGAAACAGATTTCGAAAATCAGAAACTTTATATGTAATGAAAAAGATATTTTTATTACTCAGCATTTTCTGTTGTCTTGGCATTCAGGCCAAAGATTATCACTACACCACTGTTGCTGGTGACCCTATGGGGGTGCGTATCTACACCCTCGACAACGGATTGAAGGTTTACCTCTCCGTAAACAAAGAACAACCTCGTATCACTGCTCATATCGCTGTGAGCACTGGTTCAAAGAACGATCCAGCCGAGACTACCGGTCTGGCTCACTACCTCGAGCACCTTATGTTCAAGGGTACTCAGCAGTATGGTACTACCAACTATGCTGCCGAGAAGCCTTACCTCGATGAGATTGAGGCTCGCTACGAGGAGTATCGCACCATCACTGACCCAGAACTGCGTCGTCAGAAGTATCACGAGATCGACTCTGTCAGCCAGATTGCGGCTAAGTGGTTCATCCCTAATGAGTACGATAAACTGATGTCGCAGATTGGTGCCAACGGTACCAACGCCTATACCTCTTACGACGAGACTGTCTATGTGGAGGACATCCCATCCAACGAGATCGACAACTGGGCAAAGATCCAGTCTGACCGTTTCAAGAATATGGTGATTCGCGGTTTCCACACTGAGTTGGAGGCTGTTTATGAGGAGTTCAATATCGGACTGGCCCAGGACCAGCGAAAGATCTTTGATACCATTATGGCGAACCTCTTCCCTACTCATCCTTACGGATTGCAGAACACCATCGGTACTCAGGATCACCTGAAGAACCCATCAATCACCAATATCAAGAACTACTTCAACACCTACTATTGCCCTAACAATGTGGCGATATGTATGGCTGGCGACCTTGATCCTGAGGCTACTATGGCTATCATCGACAAATATTTCGGTGACTGGAAGACCAACGCCTCACTGAAGAAGCCTGTTCATGCTCCTGTGGCTGAAATCACCAAGCACAAGGAGGCTACCGTCACTGGTCTTGAGGCTGAGTCTGTATGGATTGCGTGGAAGGCTGATAAGGGTGCTTCGCTCCAGAGCGATACTCTCCAGGTGATGGACTACCTCCTCACCAATGGAAAGGCTGGTCTTGTTGACCTCGACCTGAACAATGAGATGCGCGTGCTCACCGCCGGTACTGGTACGGAGATGCTTGCCGACTACAGCCTCTATCTGGCTTACGGTATGCCTAACGAGGGTCAGACTCTCGAAGAGGTGCGCGACTTGCTGCTTGGTGAGATTGAGAAGGTGAAGCGTGGTGAGTTCTCTGAGGAACTGATGACTGCTGTCACCAACAACAAGAAACTCTCTGAGATGACTGAGTTGGAACAGAACGAGGCTCGTGTTTCCAAGATGGTGAATGCCTTCATCCAGGGCAAGGATTGGTCGCAGGTGGCAAGTGACATTGAGCGCCAGTCGAAGATTACCAAAGAGGATATCGTGGCTTTCGCAAATAGTTTCTTCAAGGACAACTATGTTGTAGTTTATAAGCGTCAGGGTAACGACGATTCGCAGAAGAAAATCGAAAAGCCTGCCATCACCCCTATCCCAACCAACCGCGACTATGTGAGCCAGTTTGTTACGGATGTGCAGAACACTCAGGTGGAACCAATCCAGCCTCAGTTTGTTGATTTCCAGCACGATATAACCTTTGCCAAGACAAAGAACAAGCAGGAGATGCTTTACAAGAAGAACACAGAGAACAGCCGTTTCTCACTCTCGTTCGTATATGATTTCGGTACTCAGGCTGACAATCGCTACTCTGTGGCTGCCAACTATCTCGACCTGCTCGGCACTAATCGCTTGTCATCATCAGAGGTAAAGGCTCAGTTCTATAACCTTGCCTGCGATATGAGCGTATATGTTGGTGCGCGCGAGACTACCATCAGTCTCTCTGGTCTCAACGATAACCTCGTGCCTGCCCTCCAGCTTCTCAACGAGGTGGTGAGCAATGCCAAGGCTGACAAGGAGGTTTGGGATATGTATGTAGACCAGATTCTGAAGTCGCGTCAGGATGCCAAGGCTGACCAGAAGAGCAACTTCTCGGCTCTGCGTTCTTATGCCAACTACGGTGATTACAACCCACAGAAGAATATCATGTCGGAGGCTCAGCTTCGCTCTGCCAACCCTCAACAGATGGTTGACCTCATAAGCGGTTTGAAGAATCTTGGTTACACCTTATTATATTATGGTCCTTCGGAGTGTGCTGATGTGTGCAAGCTCGTAGCGAAGAACTTCCCTACTGCGAAGAAGCCACAGGCTGTGCCTGAGAATAAAGAATATGTGTTCAAGACTACTCCACAGAACGAGGTTATCATTGCTCCTTACGATGCGAAGAACATCTATATGACCATGGCTCACAGTCAGGATCTGGAGTGGACTCCAGAGCGTGCGCCAATCATCTCGCTCTTCAACGAGTATTATGGTGGAGGCATGAACACTGTTGTGTTCCAGGAGATGCGCGAGGCTCGTGGACTTGCATATAGTGCTGCTGCCTACTATATCTCACCTTCTACAAAGACTCAGCGCGAGAACTGGTTCACATATATCATCACCCAGAATGATAAGATGCCTGACTGTGTTACTCACTTCAACGAGATCATCGACAATATGCCTGTCAGCGAGGGTGCTTTCAACATTGCCAAGGATGCTCTCCTCAAGCGATTGGCTTCTGAGCGAACCACCAAGGCTGCTGTGTTCAGTGCTTATCTCAAGGCTAAGGAACTTGGTCTCGACTATGACATCGACAAGAAGGTGTATGAGACGGTGCCAAGCCTCACCCTTCAGGATATTGTGAACTTCGAGAAGGCTACAATGGCAAACAAGACTCTCCGTTATGTCATCCTCGGTGACGAGAAGGAACTCGACATGCCATTCCTTGAGAAAATAGGTACAATAAAAAGAGTGTCGACGGAAGAAATATT